>JBQCEW010000029.1:0-8018 GCA_051959815.1 Solirubrobacterales bacterium | reverse complement strand
GTGCTCGGAGTCGCCGCGCTGGTTGTCCTCGGCCTTGAGGAAGTAGGGGCGGACCTCGTCCCACCCCCAGCCCTCGGCCCCGGCCGCGGCCCAGCCGTCGTAGTCGAGCGGGTTGCCGCGCACGTAGAGCATCGCGTTCATCGAGCTCGACCCGCCCAGTCCCTTGCCGCGCGGGATGTAGAGCGAGCGACCCTCGCAGTGGGGCTCGGGCTCGGTCGCCAGGTCCCAGTCGAGCTTCGTCCTGAACTGCTTGGCGAAGGCGGCGGGGATCTTGATGTTCGGGTGGCGGTCCTTCTTGCCGGCCTCGATCAAGAGGACCCGCGCCGCCGGGTCCTCGGTCAGCCGGTTCGCCAGCACGCACCCGGCCGAGCCGGCACCCACCACCACGTAGTCGTACATCCCACCCCTCCTCGATTCGGCGACGAGGCCATCATCGACGCTAGGACTGGCCCTGCGCAACCTCGGGGCTGCGCTCGACTTCGATGCGGGGGAGGATCCGCTCGAGCCAGTCGGGGATCCACCAGTTGCGCGGACCGAGCAACTGCATCACGGCGGGGACCAGAACCATCCGCACGAGGGTGGCGTCGAGGAAGATCGCTGCGGCGAGGCCGATCCCGAAGAGCTTGAGGAAGACTTCGGGGGAGAAGACGAAGGCAAGGAAGACGACGACCATGATCGCCGCCGCGGCGGTGATCACGCGGGCGGTCTTCGCCAGGCCGTCGGCGACCGCGCGCCGGGTGTCGCCGTCCTTCAGGTACTCCTCGCGGATGCGGGAGATCAGGAAGACCTCGTAGTCCATCGAGAGCCCGAAGAGGATCGCGAACATCATCACCGGCATGAACGGAGCGATCGGCACTTCGTGGTCGATCCCGATCAGTTCGCCTAGCGCGCCGCCCTTGGCGACAAGGGTCATGACGCCGTAGGCGGCGCTGACCGAGAGCAGGTTCATGACCGCCGCCTTGAGCGAGATGAAGGGCGAGTGGAACGCCATCAACAGCAGCAGGAACGAGAGGCCGACGACGCCGGCGATGAACCAGGGCATGCGGCCGGTGATGTATTCGCTCTGGTCCTCGAGGGCGGCGTTGACGCCGCCGACCAGCGCGGTGACGCCGGAGTTGCCGAGGGCGTTGGGGATCGTCGTTCCGCGCAGGTGGTCGACCAGTTCCGAGGTCGCCTCGTCCTGCGGCGAGGTGGTCGGAATCACGGTGACGATCGCGGCGCTGGTGTCGGCGTTGAAGCGGGGGGCAGGGACGTAGGCGATGCCCGGTTCTTCGCGCAGTTGCGTGGCAAGGCGCTCGACATCGGCCTTCGCGCCGGGGCTCGGCAGTTCGGCCGCGATCACCAGCGGGCCGTTGGCGCCGGGGCCGAAACCCTCGCTGATCAGGTCGTAGGCTTCGCGCGTCATCGTCCCCTTCTTGTCGTTGCCGGCGTCGGGGAAGCCGAGCCGCATGCCGAGGGCGGGGGCGGCGAGGGCCAGGAGGATCGCCGCGGCGACGATCGCCGCCGTCCACGGGCGCCGCTGCACGGCGTGGCTCCAACGCGCCGCCGGCGATTCGCCGTCGCTTTCGACGCGGTCGAGACTGCGGCCAAGGACTGGGATCCGCAGTTTGTCGACCTTCGAGCCGAGGTAGGAGAGCAGCGCCGGCAGCAGGCTGATCGCGGCGAGCATCACGACGAGCACCGCCAGGGAGGCCGAGATCGCGACCCCGTACATGTAGGGGAGGCCGGTGATGAAGAGGCCGAGGATCGCGATCACTACGGTGCTGCCGGCGATCAGGACGCTGCGGCCGGCCGTGGTCACCGCCTCGACGACGGCGTCGTGGCGATCCTTGCCGGACTTCAATGCGGTGCGGAAGCGGGTCAGCACGAGCAGCGCGTAGTCGATCCCGACGCCGATCCCGATCAGGCCGGAGACAGCGGTGGTCCAGTTGGGGACGTCGATGACATTGGCGAGGAGGACGATCAGGCCGCCGGAGGAGATGCCGAGGCCGATCAGCGCGATCGCCAGCGGCAGGCCGGCGGCGACGAGGGAACCGAAGGCGATCAGCAGAACGATCGCGGCGCCGAGGAAGCCGATCCCCTCGGGGCTGGTCGATTCCTGGGCGGCGTAGATCGGTTCGCCGCCGAGCTTGATCTCGAGGCCGCCGCCGCTATGGGCTTCGGCGGCGTCGATCAGTTCTTCGCCCTGATGCTTCTTCACCTCCCAGCCGGGGACGGTCAGCGGCAGCGTCGTCGTCGCGATCGTCCCGTCCTTGGAGACCCGCGTCTGCGTTGCCTGCTCGACGTTCTTAACCTTTTCGGCCTGCGCGAAGAAGGCGTCCATCTGCTTCTTCGCGGCCGGGCTCGTCGCCCCCTTCGGGTCCTTCCAGACGACGTAGATTTCCTGGCCGGAGTAGCCGTCGAAGGCGCTTTCGGTCAGCTCGCTCGCGGCCTTCGACTCCGAGCCGGGCGTGTTGTAGTCGGCGTGGTAGTCCCCGGCCAGGGTCTGCCCGAGGGCGATGATGACGACGGCAGCAACGATCCAGAGGAGGACCATGGTGCCGCGGCGGCGGTAGGCGAAGTCGGCGAGGCGGGCGAGGCGACGGGTCATGGACTGGTCCTTTCCACTAAAAATTCATTTACATCCAGAAAGGTTTCAAGCTGGAACGATTCATACCACAAACGAGCAGGTAGGATCATTCAGCCATGACGGCCCCCGGCATGAACGGCGACCAAGCGCCATCGACCCTTGCCTTCCTCCTCTCGCAGGTGGGGATCCACGCGTCGAAGCGCTTCGCCGAGCGGATCGCAAAGATCGGCCTCAACCCGCCCCTGTTTCGCGTCCTCAACCTGATCGACGCGGCGGAGGGGACGTCGCAGCAGGCGATCGGCGCCGCTGCCGAAATCCCGCCGAGCCGCATGGTCGCCCTCGTCGACGAGCTCGAGCAGCGCGGCTTGGTGGAGCGCCGCCCCTACCCCGCCGACCGCCGCGTCCGCGCTCTCTACGTGACGCGCAAGGGCCGCCAGACGCTCGCCCGCGGCCGCAAAATCGCCAAAGACCATGAGGAGGAGCTGACCCGCGGGATGTCGAGCCCCGACCGCAAGCGCCTCGTCGAGCTGCTGCAGAAGATGGTCGACGAACAGGCGATCGGCCGGGGTGTCCATCCCGGGCTCAGCAAGGGCAGTCCGGCGGGAAGCTGAGCTATTCGGAGCCCCAGTACCACCGCCCGAAAGGTTCTTGCCGCTTCACGGAGAGCTTGCGATCGCGGCTGAAGTAGGCCAGCTCCTCGCCTCGGTGGGGGGCGGAGGCGGCCGAGCGGCAGGCGATCCCGGCCTCTCCTGCATCCCAGGATTCCTGTCCGATTGCCTGGCAGACGGTGTGGGGAATTTCCTCCCCCCGTTTGTCCAGGGGATAGCCCGGCGGCAGCCCGAGGGAAGTGAGCCCCCGCTCCGTGCAGGCATCGACGAAGGCCTGTTTCGGAACCTCCGTGTGGATCAAGTCAGGTCCCTGACGCGGCTCCAGGTCCTCGGGAAGGATGCCGCGCGGCTCCAGCTTGCGCCGAACCTGGGCCCTCGCAACTCCGACGGTTGCATTGAGGTAGACGACTTCGAAGCTACCTGGGGCGTTCCAGCGCCCCCCGCTTTCGCGCGAATACCTGCCGGAGAGAGGGTCGCGCCAGCTGGGTTCGGCGATCCGGAGGTAACGCCCACCCCGCTCGACGTGGCGCATCAGGCCGCGCTTGCCCAATTGAAGGCGTCACGCAGCTCCATGAGCGCCAGGCCCTCCTCGCCGGCGGAGATCGCCTCCAGGACCGACCGCTCCCCGTAGGCGGGGGCGGAGCGTCGCACCACGGCGGGAATTCGATCGCGTTTCAGCTGCGCTTCGAGCAGATCGACGATCGCGTTGATGGTGGAGAGCTTCGCCGCCCGGTCCGCGGGAACGCCCTGTGCCTCCCATCGCTCGACCGCCTGGCGGGTAACGCCGAACAGGGCCGCCAACTCGGTGCGGTTGAGGTCGAGGACACGGCGGATTCGCTCCAGGGGGAGCTCGGTCATCTCGAGGAATTCCGCCACGGCACGGTAGAAGCGGACGACGTCTCGGTCCTCGAGGTCCCAGTCGGGCAGACGCCTGCGGGCCGGCGCTTTCAGGGGTTCCGTGTCTGGGAGGGTCTGGCGGAGTGAGGACACCAGCGCCAGGGCGGTTCCTTTGCCCGGCCCCAGGGCGCCGACCCAATCGGAGAAGGGGGCGCGCATCGCCTCTCCCTCCAGCACTGCTTTGGCCCACGGAGGGACCGTCGGGGACGCGTCGAGCGCCCGGTGCTGCTCCGCGGTCAGGATGAGCAGGTTGGGACGCACTGAGCTGATCGCCATCAGCACGTGACGAGCCATATGCGTGAAGGCGTCGAAGTAGATCCGGACCTGATCGCGATCGCCTGCCAGCGCCTTCGGGAGGGCGGCCTCGATTTCGGCGATCTCCTCACCGGCGATCTTTTCGGTGGCCGAAGCCACCCCCTCGGGCCTCGATCCTGTGAGGACGCGCTCTGCCAGGCTGCTCATAGCTGGAAGGATAGCGCAACCAAAACGCAATCTCTGCCAAACGCAACTAAAACGCAACTGCTACAACACTGGGAGATGCGCGCGGTGCGGGTGGTCATACGAGGCCGGGTTCAGGGCGTCTTCTTCCGCGACTCCACCGCGAAGCTGGCGCGGCGGCTGGGGGTGATGGGCTGGGTGCGCAACGCCGATGACGGGACCGTGCTGGTCCATGCGGAGGGAACGGAGGAGGCGGTGGCGGAGCTGCTCGATTTCCTGGAAGAGGGACCGCCGGCGGCCACGGTCGAGGAGGTCGCGGTCGAGGACGTGAAGGTTGAGGGGCACGAGCAGTTCGCCGTCCGCGGCGTCAGCGCCGGCGTCTTCGTCGTCCAGGAGCATCAGGCGATGGCACACCATTACGACCTGCGGCTCGAGGTCGACGGGACGATGCGCTCCTGGGCGGTGCCGAAGGAGCCCTCGATGGACCCGGCGGTGAAGCGCCTCGCGCTCGAGGTCGAGGACCACTCGCTCTCCTACAACGACTTCGAGGGGGAGATCGACGGCGGCTGGGTGAAGACCTGGGACCGTGGCACCTACGAGCAGGGCGGGCGGGTGCCCTGGCCCGAGGCGCTCGCGCGCGGCCACGCCGTCTTCGTCCTCCACGGCGAGAAGCTGAAGGGCGGCTTCGCCCTGCAGCGGACGCGTGGGGGAGAGAAGCCGCAGTGGCTGTTGATCAAGCGGCGGGACGAGTTTGCGGTGGGGCGATCTTCTAAAGAAACCGCATGATCCAGTCGATGACCTTCAAGTGGACAACCCGTCCAAGAAGCTGAGTGCGCCGCGAAAGATCGCCTTCGCCTGCCTGGGGCTCCTGGCGGCGCTTTTGGCTTTCTATGCCGCGGTGACGATCTGGGCGCTCGGGAGCGAATCTCTGCAGGACGCGGTTGGTCGCTGGGTCTACGACGCAGTGGTGCTGGGGGCGGCGGCGGTCGTCCTTGCCCGCGCGGCACTGCTTGGCGCCGAGCGCAGTGCCTGGCTCGCCCTCGGCGTCGGCCTGCTGCTGTGGGCGCTCGGCCAGACCTACTACTCGGTCGTCCTCTACTACGCGAGCCCGGCGCCCTTCCCCTCGCCGGCCGATTTCGGCTTCCTCGCCTTCTACCCCGCCAGCTACCTGGCCTTGGTTCTGCTGCTGCGGGCGCGGGTCGCGCAACTGGAGCCGCTGGCCTGGGTCGACGGCCTGATCGGCGCCCTCGCCGTCGCCGGGGTCGCCGCGGCGTTGATCTTCCCGCCGGTGCTGGAAGCACTCGGCGGCAGCCCGCTCGGGGTGACCGTCAGCCTCGCTTATCCCTGCGCCGACCTCGTCCTGCTCGGGATGCTGAGCGGCGTCTTCGCCGCCTCGAAGTGGCGAACCGACGGAAGCTGGCTGCTGATCGCCGGCGCCCTGCTGCTCTTCGCCGCCTGCGACGTCGTCTACCTCTCGGTCGGCGGCCAGTCCACCGCCGCGCTCAACGTCGCCAGCGTCGGCTGGCCGCTCGCCCTCCTGCTGCTGGCCGTGGCCTCCTGGTTGCCGGCGACGGCATCGGGCGCGACCGTGGCGCGAACGGAGCGGCGCCGGATTGCCGTCCCGCTGGCGATGGGAGTGATCGGAGTCGGCCTGCTCGTCGCCGGCAGCTTCGTCGCGATCGGGGCGACCGCGGTCGCCTGCGGCGCCGCCTGCCTGGTCGCGGTCCTGCTGCGGCTGGCGATCACCTTCAACCAGAACACGCAGATGCTGGAGGTCACCGAGATCAAGGCCGTCACCGACGCTCTCACCGGCCTTGCCAACCGGCGCCGGCTGATGGCCGACCTCGAGGACGCTGTCTCGGCCTCGCCGCCCCGGGCGATGGTCCTCGCCCTGTTCGACCTCGACGGCTTCAAGGCCTACAACGACAGCTTCGGCCACCCGGCCGGGGACGCGTTGCTGCGCCGCCTCGGGCAGCAGCTGGCGGCGGCGGTCGAGCCGTACGGCTGCGCGGACCGGCTCGGCGGCGACGAGTTCTGCGTTCTCGCTACGACCAACGCCCTCTCCGCCGAAGCGATCTGCGAGACGGCCGAGGAGGCGCTCTCGGAGCGCGGCAGCGGCTTCGCGATCACCGCCTCCTGGGGCAAGGTGCTGATTCCGGTAGAGGTGACGACCTCGACTGACGCGCTGCGGGTGGCGGACCGGCGGATGTACGCGAAAAAGGGCCGCCGGGCCGACTCGGTTCGCAGCCAGACGCGCGGCGTCCTGCTGCGGATCCTGCACGAGCGCGAGCCCGGGCTCGAGCGCCACCTCGACGGCGTCGCCCACCTCGCCGCCGCCTTCGGCAAAGCGCTGGCACTCGACGCGGAGGAGCAGGACGTGGTCGCCCGCGCCGCCGAGCTGCACGACATCGGCAAGATCGGGATTCCCGACGAGATCCTCCACAAGGGCGAGGCGCTGACGCCGGAGGAGTGGGAGCTGATGCGCAAGCATCCGATCATCGGCGAACGCGTCCTCGACGCGGCGCCAGCCCTGCGGCCGGTGGCGAACGTGGTCCGCTCCACGCACGAGCGCTGGGATGGCGAGGGCTACCCCGACCGCCTCGCCGGTCGCGACATTCCCTTCGGCTCCCGCATCATCCTCATCTGCGACGCTTACAACGCGATGACCGAAGGTCGCCCCTACCGGCCGGCCCTAAGTCAGGAGGAGGCGCTGGAGGAGCTCCGCCGCGGCGCCGGCACCCAGTTCGACCCGGATCTCGTCCGTACTTTCTGCGAGCGGGTCGCGCCGGCGCTTGTCCCGGCGAGCCCGCGCGAGGTCGTCATATAGGCGCTTTCACGCGTATTCGATGACGTCTTTCCAGGGGGGGTCTATGAAAAGACCCTTTCGAAAGTTATCTTTCGATGGATGGCGAGAGAGAAGTCGATCAAACTAACCGATCCGCGGGCATTGCGGGCACTTGCTCATCCAGTGCGGCTGGAGCTGATGACCCAGTTGCGGCGGCTGGGGCCGCTGACGGCGACGCAGGCGGGGGAATGCATCGGTGAGACCCCGTCAAGCTGCTCCTTTCACCTGCGGCAGCTTGCGAAATACGGTCTGGTCGAAGAGGCGGGGGGCGGACGCGGCCGGGAGCGCCCGTGGCAGGCGACCGCGATCCTGACCGAATGGGCGCCGCAGGGCGCCAGCAAGGAGGCCGACGCGGCCAGCGCGCTGCTCTCGCGGGTGGTGATCGAGCGCTACTTCCAGGCGACCCTCGAATGGCTGGAGCGGCGCAACCGGGAAGACCCGGAGTGGGTGGGGGCGGCGTCGCTGAACGACGCGCTCGTCTACATGACCCCGACCGAGCTGCGTGAGCTCGACACAAAAATCCAGGACTTCCTCAAGCCCTACCTCAACCGGCTCGCAGACCCACCCCCTCCCAGAGAGGGGGAGCGGCCGGTAAACGTCATCGCCCTCGCCTTCCCGCTCTCCGACGACTTGTCGAGGGGACCTTGATGCCGCGCCCGCC
>JBQCEW010000028.1:0-4174 GCA_051959815.1 Solirubrobacterales bacterium | reverse complement strand
CCCTCGAAGCTCCGCTTCAACTGGGGAAAGCGATCGGGCGGCGGTGGGTCTTTCATCCAGTCGACCTTGCCCTGCTCGACCTCCTCCACCTGGATCGAGCGATTGGGCTGGACCTCGAAGCGAATTGCGTCGACGTGGCCGCTCGGGAGTTGCGGCATCGCCTCGCTGTTCGTCTTTGCCCAAACAGGATTGCGGGCGTATTCCCAACTGCGACCGGGCCGCACGTCGGTGATCTCATAGGGACCGGTTGCCGGCGGCGGCTGGGTGGTCTGGTCGATGCCCGGCGTGCCTGCGGGAACCAGCCCTACGTAGATGAGACCCAGCAGGTATTTGAAGCTGCCGCTCGGTTCAGTTAGGTGGATGACGATCTTGCCGGTGCGATCATCGGTTTCTATCCCCGGGATGCCGCCCTTCTTGGTCTTCGCGAAGGCTTCGGCGCCAACTATGCCGGTGTAGAAGGGGGAGCCGGCAGAGTTGAGGAGGAAGAGCCGTTCGACGGTGGCGCGAAAGTCGGAGGCCTTCACGGGAGTGCCGTCGGAGTACTTCAGGCCCGGACGCAGGTAGAGGGTGTAGCGATGACCTCCTTCGTCAATCTTCGGGAGGGCGCGGGCGAGGCCGGGGATCAGCTTGGTTCCGGCTGCGCCGCTTGCGTGCGCGTAGGTGAGTAGCGGGATGTAGACGTTCTGCAGGGCGGTCGCGCCTTCGAGGGTGAAAGTGAGGCCGGGGTCGAGGGATTCGGGGAAGGCGTTGTAGGTGCCGGTGAGGGTGCCGCCTTGCCCGGAAGTACTGGCTGCGCTGCCTCCACATCCCGTTAGGGCGGCGCAGACCAACAGCATGATCCCAAGGCAGCCCACCCAGGACCGCAGCTTCTTCACGAGCGCCCTCCCTTGTTGCGGACCGACCTAGAACCCGAGGGCGAACTTGGCGTCCTCGGACATCATTTCTGGCGACCACGGGGGGTCGAAGACCATTTTCGGGTGGACGGCGGTGACGCCTGGGAGGTCGCCGACGAACTCGCGCATCTGCTCGGAGACCTGGGGGCCGATCGGGCAGGCGGGGGTGGTCAGGGTGAAAGTGACGTAGACCTCGGATTCGTCCTCGATGTTGACGTCGTAGACAAGGCCGAGGGAGACGAAGTCGAGACCGAGCTCGGGGTCGATGACCTCCTCGAGCGCCTCGTAGACGTCGTCCTCGGTCAGGGTTTCGTCGGTCGCTGCAGGGTTATCGCTCATGTCTGCATGGTAGCCGGGCGTTAACGCGGCTCCGGCGGCGGGCCGTTGGGGGCCGGGGTCAGCTCTAGCTGGTACCAGGCGACGTCGTGCCAGGCGCCTTGCTTCCAGCCGATTTCGCGGTTGACGCCGACCAGGCTGAAACCGAGGCCTTCGTGGAGGCCGACGCTGGCTGCGTTCGGGAGGGTGATCCCGGCGCAGGCCATGCGGAAACCACGCTCGCGCAGGCGCTCGAAGAGGGCGCCATAGAGGGCGCGGCCGAGGCCCTGGCCGCGGGCGTCCTCGGCGATATAGACCGAGACGCTGGTGCTCCAGCGGTAGGCGGGGCGCTCGTTGAAGGCGGTGCCGTAGGCGTAGCCGACCACTCGCCCCTCGCGCTCGGCGGCGAGCCAGGCGTGACTCGCCCCGTAGCGCTTGATTCGCGCTGCCATCGCCTCCGCCTCCGGCGCCCGTTCCTCGAAGGAGACGGCGCTGCCCTCGACGTGGGGCGCGTAGATAGCAGCGCAGGCAGCGGCATCGCGGGTGGGGTCGGCGTCTCTGATCGTCGGCATCGGGGGCACGGCAATTTAGAGCGCCGGTGCGTAGATTGCGCGGCATGAGCGACCAGGACAGGATCGTGCGCCGGTCGATCGGCGTCGTCTTCGAGGACGGCGGGCTCCTCGCCCTCACCTCCCACCTGCCCGAGAACGGCGGCGGCATCGACGACGAGGAGATGACCGCGGTGTTCTGCGAGGCCGACGGCGCCCCCCTCACTTTCGAGGAGACGCTGCTCTCGACCGAATACGGCGAGGACGGCGTGCAGCGGCGCGTGACGCTGGAGCTGTGGCCGGACCTCGAGCAGATGCGCCCCCTGCGCGGGGCTGGGTCGCTGATCAACTCGGTCTGCGTGCGCCGGCAGAACCTCGACTCCCAGATCGCCTTCTTCCGCTGGTCGATCGAAGGGCGCGAGGGGCTCGGCACCTACGAGGTCGCCCGCGTCGTCGATGAGTGAGCTCGGGGCCAGCGGGATCCGGGCGATCGTCTCCGATTTCGGAGGCGTCCTGACGACGCCGCTGCTGAACGCCTTCGCCGCCTTCCAGGACGACGTCGGCATCTCCCCCGAAAGCCTCGGGCTGGCGATGCGCGAGGGGCTGGGCGAGGGCGAGGAGCTGCCGCTGTTTCGACTTGAGCGTGGGGAGATCAGCGAAGACGAATTCCTCGACCGCCTGGGCGATGGGCTCGAGTCAATCCTCGGCCACCGCCCGCACCTGCACCACTTCCGCCGCACCTTCTTCGAGGCGCTCGACCCGAACGAGCCGATGATCGAGCTGATGCGGGAGCTGAAGGCGAGCGGGCTGAAGATGGCGATGCTGACCAACAACGTGCGCGAGTGGGAGCCGCTCTGGCGCTCGATGCTGCCGGTCGACGAGATCTTCGAGGAGATCGTCGATTCCGCCTTCGTCGGCTGCCGCAAGCCGGAACCGCGGATCTACGAGCTGACGCTGGAGCGGATCGGGATGCCGGCCGAGGCCTGCCTCTTCATCGACGACCTCCAACCCAACATCGAGGGCGCGCAGGCGGCGGGGATGCGGACGGTCCACTTCCGCGACAACGAGCAGGCGATCGCCGAGATCAGACGTTTACTAAATAGGTATTGACTGGTTCCTGATCAGGCTCTATACCGATGGTTCAGCCCAATCAGGGCAGGGAGAGAAAGGACCATCGTGTTCAGACAAGCGAAGTTTTTCGGCGCCGCCCTGCTGGCCATCGCAGCGCTCGGAGGAGCGGGAGCGGGAGCTGCATCGGCAAAAATCGTCGACGATTTCACTTCTTCGCCGTTCGAAAAAGTGATCATCACAGGGGAACAGGTGCCGTTGAAACCGATCAAATACGAATTCGGCCCCGGCTGGCCCCTGACCTGTTTGACCAGCGACGTGAACGCCACAGTCGAACACATGCCAACGACCAGCCTGACACTCGAATTCCGACATGAAAGCTGCACCCTCGGCGAAATGGCGGCAACTGTCGACACCCAGGGCTGCCGCTACGTGTTCGAGGGCGAAACACAGGAAAACAAACACGGGTTTGTCGAACTCGAGTGCACCACCGGCAGCAAAATGAAGGTTACAGTCAGCGGGTGCACGTTCGAAATCGCCCCGCAGACGTTTGAAAGAACCGGGGCGACCTACGCGGAAACAGAAACCAAACCGCGCGACGTCGACGTGACGGTCACAACCGAAGGAGGCCTCTACTCGAAGGTCGGCCTGCTCTGCAGCCTGATCGGCGGCAACGGCAGCGACCTCTCGATCAACGGCACCTACACACTGAAGGCCTACATCTACGAAGGGGGCAAAGAGGGGGCGCAGACCAACTTCGGGATCCAGCCCACAGTCAAATAGAGGCTAGACGTGCTGGCGGGCGGCGGCGCCATTGCCGCCGCCGGCGCGCTCCGGCGCTTCGCGCCAGCGGCGGGCGAAGGGCAGGCGCCAGCTGTGCGGGGCGATCAGGGCGCCGATCTCCGACGGTCCCCAGGAGCCCTGCGGGTACGGTTTCACCGCCGGCGGGTCCTGCAGCAGCGGTTCGGAGACTTCCCACAGCCGCTCGATCCCTTTCGCCGTGGTGAAGAGGGTGCGGTCGCCGATCATCGCGTCGCGGATCAGCCGCTCGTAGGCGTCCACCGCCTCGCCGCGGTAGCCGGTTTCGTCGAGCGAGAACTGCATGCTCGCCTTCTCCAGCACCATCCCCCTCCCCGGCCGCTTGCCGTAGAAGGAGAGCGAGACGCGGGAGGACTCGTCGAGGTCGAAGGTGAGGTGGTCGGGGCCGTAGCGGCCGACGCGCGAGTGCTCGGGGAACATCGCCTGCGGCGGCTCGCGGAAGGCGATCGAGATGATCCGCGCCCCTTCCCCCATCCGCTTGCCGGTGCGCAGGTAGAAGGGCACGCCGCTCCAGCGCCAGTTGTCGAGTTC
>JBQCEW010000027.1:0-6396 GCA_051959815.1 Solirubrobacterales bacterium | reverse complement strand
CCAAGGTCTTCGAAACCGTCCATGCCAACAACGGCATCGTCATGCGCTCCTCCACCCAGCAGGGCAAGGCCGGCGAAGCCGGGGCGACGTTCGACCTCCTCATCCCCAGCGCTAAGCTCGGTGACGCCCTCGCCGCCTTCTCGCAGATCGACGCGGTCCGCTCGCGCCACGAAGCGACCGCCGACATCACCCACCCGACCGTCACCGCCGCCGAACTGCTGCGGGAATCGCGGGCGCGAATCGACAGCCTGCTCGGCCAGCTCGAGGCGGCCGAACTCGAATCCGAACGGGAAGCGGTCGAAGCCGAGCTGCGGCACGAGCGCCGACACGCCGCCCGCCTCGCCGCGCAGCTCAGCCACCTGCACCGCCGCGCCGACTTCTCTCGTGTCTCGCTGCGGATCGAAACCGGCGCCGCCGATGAACCGTCCTCCGGCGGCGGCACCTGGGGTTTCGACGACGCGCTGCACGACGCCGGTCACGTCCTCACCATCGCCGCCGCGGTCACCCTGATCGCCCTCGCCGTGCTCGGTCCCATCGCGCTGATCGCCCTCCTCGCCTGGCTCACCCACCGCGCCTGGGTCCGTCGCGAGCGCCGCCGCGTCCTCAGCTGAGAATCGGCCAGCTAGGCTGGCCCGATGGAGGAGAGGCGACGGGGACCGGCGGAGCTGCCCAACTTCGGGCCGCCCTCGACGCCGCGGCCGGCGGCCTCGATCGTGCTGCTGCGTCGCGGCGGCAGGCACTCGCAGCGGGCACTTGAGGTGTTGATGCTACGGCGCAGCGAGGAGGCGAAGTTCATGCCCGGCGTCTGGGTCTTCCCCGGCGGCTCGCTCGACAAGGCCGACGGCGCCGACGAAGCCGGCCTGCGCGCCTGCGCCGTGCGCGAGCTCGCCGAGGAGGCGGGGATCGAGCTGCCGGCGGAGGAGGAGCTGGTCCCCTTCACGCGCTGGATCACGCCGGAGGTGATCGCCACCCGCTTCGACGCCTGGTTCTTCCTCGCCCTCGCCCCCGCCCACACGCCGCCGCGACCGGACGGCGTCGAGACGACCGAGGCGCGCTGGTTCGAGCCCGCCGCCGCGCTGGCCGCGCAGGCAGCCGGCGAGCTCGTCCTCTCCTTTCCCACCCTCACCCAGCTCGGCTGGCTCGCCGAGTTCCGCACCTCAGACGAGGCGCTCGCCGCCTACCGCCAGCGCACGATCGAGCCGATCCTTCCCAAGGTCATCGCCGACGAAGGCCCCGAACCGCGCGTCGTCCTCCCCGGCGATCCCGACTACCCGGCCACCTGATCGAACTGCATCAGATTTCCTCCCTGCTGGGTCGGAAATTTGATGCAGTTCAAGAGGGAAACGGCTCCAGGCCGGCGTGCCAGGGGCCGGGCGGGTAGGTGTGGATCCCGCTCTCGTCCATCTCGGACTGCAGTCGCCTGAAGAGTTGGCCGGCGTTTTTCAGCGCCGCTTTCAGTTCGGCCTCGCTGCGCTCACCCAGGCGCCAGAGGAACCAGAGCTGGCGGTCGTTGACGCCGAAGTCGACCTCGCCGGTGATCGTCGTCACCCAGCCGAGGAAGCCGGGGCTGAAGAGCTCGCGCAGGGCGACCGGGTCGTACTCCTTCGGCACCGTCGCCAGGAAGCGCTTGTTGAAGTCGATCGACTCGAACTCGACCTTGCGCTGGAAGCGCTGGGTCACCACCTCGTGCCCCTCGATCGACTCGACGTTGAAGGCCGGCACCACCTGCGCCAGGTCCGGCATGTGGGCCTTGGCGAGCAGCGCCGTCGGCAGCACCGCCTTGTTGAAGAAGCCGCCCATTTCCTTTTCGTCCGCGTCACAGGAGGAGCCCCAGAAACCTTCGACGAGCTGGCCGGTCAGCCGGTTGACGCCGCCGACGCAGAGGGCCACCGGCCCGTCCACGGGGTTGATCCCGCCCACCGGCTCATAGGTCAGCCCGTTGCGCTCGCCGTAGCGGCGCACGGTCTCGGCCCATTCCTGCGCTTCCTGCTTCGCGCCCACGCCGCGATCCTACGTGCCTAACCCGGCCGACTCCGCGCCGGCGTTCGTCCTTTCCGCGGAATAACTCATGAAAAGACGAACGCCGCGGCGTTAGGATGCGCTCAAGCCCCGCACCCCAACAGGAGCTCCAATGACCATCGTCATCATCGTCGTCGTCGTAGTCCTGATCCTCGCGGTCCTCTACTACATCGGGAAGCGCAACTCGATCATCGCCTCGCGCAACCGGGTCGACGAGTCCTGGAGCGGGATCGACGTGCAGCTGAAACGGCGCCACGACCTCGTCCCCAACCTGGTCGAGACGGTCAAAGGCTACGCCGAGCACGAGAGCGCGACCTTCGAAAAAGCGACGAAAGCCCGCGCCGAGGCGATGCAGGCCTCCAGCGTCGCCGACACCGCCAAAGCGGAGTCGAAACTGACCGGCGCCCTGACCGAACTGCGCGCCGTCGCCGAGAACTACCCGACCCTGCGCGCCACCGAGAACTTCCAGCAGCTCAGCCGCAACCTCTCCGAGCTCGAGGACGAAATCCAGGCCTCACGGCGGATCTACAACTCCAACGTGCAGTCCTACAACACCTCGATCCAGCAGTTCCCGGGCTCGATCATCGCCAACCAGGGCGGCTTCACCCCCCGCGAGTACTTCGAGATCGACGAAGCCGATCGCGCCACGCCGCAGGTCAGCTTCGGCAAATAAGCCGGGTCCCTCGGGTCCGTAACATCCAGCCCATGAGCACCACCGAGACCAAAGACGCGACGCTCTGGATCTGCGAGAGCTGCGGCTTCATCTACGATCCCGCCGTCGGCGACCCTGACGGCGGCATCCCGCCCGGAACGGCGTTCGAGGACATCCCCAAGGACTGGTTCTGCCCCGTCTGCGGCGCCCGCACCACCGACTTCCGCCCGCTCGAGCCCGGCGAGGCCTAGGAAGCCACCGGTTGGCTCTGGGGCGATGAGCCGGTACGACTACGACTGGATCGTTGTGGGCTCCGGATTCGGGGGCTCGGTCTCGGCCCTGCGGCTGGCCGAAAAGGGCTACAAGGTGGCCGTCCTCGAGTGCGGCAGGCGCTTCACCGACAAGGACTTCCCGAAGTCGACCTGGGACATCCGCCGCTACTTCTGGGCGCCGCGCCTGGGTCTGCGCGGGATCTTCCGCCTCTCGACCTTCAAGGACGTCTCCGTCGTCAGCGGCTGCGGCGTCGGCGGCGGCAGCCTCGGCTACGCCTGCACGCTCTACGTCCCGCCTGCGAAGTTCTTCAAGGACCCGCAGTGGAACGACCTCGCCGACTGGGAGAAGGAGCTGGCGCCGCATTACGCCGAGGCGCAGCGGATGCTCGGCGTCGCCGACGTCGAGACCGACGACGCCGCCGACGACCTCCTGCGCGAGTACGGCGAGCACATCGGCGTCGGCGACACCTACCGCAAGACGCCGGTCGGGATCTTCTTCGGCCAGCCGGGCAAGACCGTCGCCGACCCCTACTTCGGCGGCGAGGGACCCGATCGCACCGGCTGCAGCTTCTGCGGGCGCTGCATGGTCGGCTGCCCCCACGGGGCCAAGAACACGCTGGTCAAGAACTACCTCTACCTGGCCGAACAGCGCGGCGTCGACGTGATCCCCGACCGCACCGTCACCGAGATCCGCCCGCTCGGCGCCGAGGACGGCAGCGACGGCTACTCGATCACCAGCGAGCGCTCGGGGATGATTCCCGGCCGTGGTCGCCGCACGATCACCGCCCGCGGCGTAGTCGTCGCCGCCGGCGCCCTCGGCACCAACAAGCTGCTGCAGCGCTGCCGCCTGAACGGCGCCCTGCCCCGCATCTCATCCCGCCTCGGCGAGCTGGTCCGCACCAACAGCGAGATGATCCTCGCCGTCACCGTACCCGAGGACTATCCCGACAACCTCGCCAAGCGGGTCGCGATCAGCGGCAGCATCTACCCCGACCCCAACACCCACATCGAGACTGTCAGCTACGGCAGGGACGGCG
Source organism: Solirubrobacterales bacterium (assembly GCA_051959815.1). GTDB lineage: Bacteria > Actinomycetota > Thermoleophilia > Solirubrobacterales > 70-9 > VAYN01. The sequence goes on along the minus strand of JBQCEW010000027.1, from coordinate 2,416 downwards.
ACTCGATGGGCCTGCTCTACACGCTGCTGGTCGGCGACGGCACCCGCGTCACCCGGCCACTGAAGCTGCTGGGGCAGATCCTCCGCCACCCGGCCCGCTTCGCCAAGGTGATGTGGCCGAAGGGCTGGTCGCGCCGCACGATCATCCTCCTGGTGATGCAGACGCTCGACAACGCGATCGCCCTGCGCCCGACGCTGAAACGCTCAGGCAACGTCTGGCTGCAGACCGAGCAGGACCCGGAGAAGCCCAACCCGACCTTCATCCCGGGCGCCAACGACGCCGCCGAATGGATCGCGGAGCGCACCGGCGGCATCGCCCAGAGCTCGGTGATGGAGGCGCTGATGAACATCCCGAGCACCGCCCACATCCTCGGCGGCGCGGTGATCGGCCACAGCCCCGAGGACGGCGTGGTCGATGCCCGCCAGCGGGTCTTCGGCTACGAGAACCTGCTCGTCTGCGACGGCGCGGCGGTGCCGGCGAACGTCGGCGTCAACCCCAGCCTGACGATCACCGCACTAGCCGAGCACGCCATGAGCGAGGTCCCCGCAGCCTCAGAGCAAAACTACGAGGCGAACCTCTCCGCGACGTAGTCCCAGTTGACGACGTTCCAGAAGGCGTCGATGTATTCGGGGCGTTTGTTCTGGTACTTCAGGTAGTAGGCGTGCTCCCAGACGTCGCAGCCGAGCAGCGGCGTGGTGCCGTCGGAGATCGGCGAGTCCTGGTTCGGGGTCGAGATCACCGCCAGGCCGGATGAGTCCTTGACCAGCCAGGCCCAGCCGGAGCCGAAGCGGGCGACGCCGGCGTTTTTGAACTCCTCCTTGAAGGAGTCGAAGGAGCCGAAGGTGTCGTTGATGGCGTTGCCAAGATCGCCGCCCGGCTCCCCGCCGCCGTCCGGGCTCAGCATCTGCCAGAAGAGGGTGTGGTTGTAGTGGCCGCCGGCGTTGTTGCGGACCGCAGCCTGCTTGTCGCCCGGCAGCGCCGAGAGGTTGCGGAGGACGTCCTCGACGTCGCGGTCGGCCCACTCGGTCCCTTCCAGGGCGGCATTGGCTTTGTCGACGTAGGCCTGATGGTGTTTGTCGTGATGCACGCGCATCGTCGCCTCGTCGATGTGGGGCTCGAGCGCGTCGTAGGGGTACGGAAGGTCAGGTACGGAGAAAGCCATTCGCAACTCCTTTTCTCGGGTTGAAGTCCGAGTCGGAGCCTAGCCGTTCCCGCTGTTCGCCCGAGGCACCGCGTCGGCGTCGCCGCCGGTCCATTCGACGAACCGGTACCAGGCGGGCTTCGCTTCGCGTTTCGCCGTCAAGAGGCCGGCCGAGTGACAGAAGACACAGCTTCCGCCTTCGTCGGACCAGGTAAACCACCAGACCCCCCGCACGCCCCAGCGCAGGCGGTTGGCGGAGAGCATCGCGAACGACCTGGAGAGCTGGAAGGCCTGGCCGAAGAGGCCCCGCTGCCAGCGGGTCGGACCGTCTTCGGAGCCCCAGCCGAGCTCGGTGACGTAGAGCGGCGTCGACCCGTCGTGGTGGCGGCGCATGATCCGCCGCAGGTTTTCAAGCTGCGCGCCCATCGCCGTCGCCTCGGCGACGTAGGGGTGCAGACCGACCCCGTCGAAGTACGGCTTGACGTTGCCGGCGCGGTAGAAGCGGGAGAGGAAGTCACCGGAGGCGACGTTCGGGGGGATCTGCAGCGGGCGCCCGAAGAGGCCGCCGAGGATCACCTTCGACCCCGGCGCTTCGCGATGGATGATCCGGCCGGCGATGCGGATCTGGGTCGCGACGCGCGCCGGTTCCGGCTTCGCCGCGAAGCTGACGATGTTCTCCTCGTTCCAGATCTCCCAGCGGCGGATGGGCTCGTAGGGCAGATCTTCTTCTTCCCGCCAGAAGGAGCCGCCGGGGCCGTAACGCCTGACCGCGGCGCGGACGAACGATGCCCAGGCGCGCCGCTGACGAGCGGTCGCGACCGGCACGTCGATGCCCAGCGGCGACACCCATTTGGGAGTGGACGTGACGAAGGGGAAGATCTCCATCCCCGCCCTGGCCGCCAACCTCACTTCGCGGTCGAAGGAGTCCCACTGCCGTTCCGAGAAGGCCGGGCTTTCCGGCTCGACGACGGCCCAGTAGAGCGGCAGCCGGACGCTCTCGATTCCGGCTTCCTGCATCAGATCGTAGTCCTTGGCGGTGCCGGTGTTCTGCGGCGAGATCCCGATGAAGCCCGGCGGCAGGTAGCCCCGCGCCGCCGCCGGCATCGCCAGCAGCCCCAGAGCCAAGACCAGAATCAATCGTCGCGCCATCCTCATTGCATCGACCCGCTTCCCCGCCCAAAGTAGCGCTGTGCCCACCTCTCTCGCGCCCAACTCCCCGCTCTGGGATAATCACCTCCTCTCGGGGCGTGGCGCAGCCTGGTAGCGCGCACCGTT
>JBQCEW010000026.1:0-4272 GCA_051959815.1 Solirubrobacterales bacterium | reverse complement strand
GGCGGCCGAGCGGCGCCTGCCGACGATCTCGGCCGCGGACCTGGCGGGGCAGGCGACGCTGTACGTGTTCGACTACCGCCGTGACGGCCGGCCCCTGCGCGGCCGGGCGCCGCTGCGCGCCTTCCGCGAGGGAAGGGAGATGGAGGCCGCGGGCATGACCGGCCCTCGGCCGATCCCGACCGACTTCCTCGCGCTGGTGCGCCGTCGGCTCGCCTCCGGCGCGCCCTGGCCGCAGGTGGCCTACACCGCCGCGGCGACCGGGGCGCTGACCGCAGCTGTCGCGCTGGAGCTGCTGCGGGGAAGGCGGGTGCCGCCGCTGGTGCGGGTCGACCTGCACCGAGCGACGCGGACGCCGGCCGGCCGGGCTGCCGAATCGGCGCGGCGCCCGCTGGAGCTGCTGCGGACCGCCGGCGCGGCGGCCCGGCTCTCAGAGCGACCAGCGCCTCGCTGCCTCGCCGCTCCCCGCTGGGCGCTGGCGCCGCTGCAGGCGCTCCAGGCCGCTCCCTCGACTCACAACGAACAGCCCTGGGCGATCAGCCCGGCAGCAGAGCGACTCCTGCGCCTGGGACCCCGGCCCGACCTACACCGGCGCGGCGACGACGGGCGGGCGGCGATCTCGCTCGGCTGCGCCCTGGGGGCGATCGAGGCGGTGGTGCCGGCGACGGTGGTCGCGACCAGCGGGCTCGCAGCCGAGATCGCCATAGAAGGGGACCCCGACCCCACGGTGCTGGCGTTGGTGCGGGCGCGACAGACCAACCGCTCGCCCTACTCCGGAGCGGCAGTTTCGACCAACCTGCTCGCACGGCTCGTCGCCGCGGCGGAAGGGAGCGGCGCGCTCACGGCGGTGGTCGACGGCCCGCTGCTGGGGCGCTGCGCCGAGGCAGTCGAATTTGCCAAGCGCGGGGAGCTTGGCGACGCTGTGGCGATGGAAGAGCTCCTCGCCTGGTACCGCCGCTCGCCCCGGGACCGCCGCTACGACAGCGACGGGCTCCTGCCGGCGACGCTGGGGGGCGGCCGGGCCGAGCGGCTCAGCTGGGGGGTGGCTGGGCGCGGCGGCGCGATCACCGCCGCGCTTGGGCGCTCCCTCCTGGTGCGACGCACCGGCTCTCTGATCAAGAGCAGCTCCGCGGTCCTGCTGCTGGCCCCGGGGCGCCGGGGCGAGCCTGGCCTGGTCGCGCTCGGACGGGCGCTGATGGCACTCTGGTTGGAGGCCGCCAGTCGGGGGCTGGCGGCGCACCCAATCAGCGTGGATGGAGGGAAGGCCTCCGCCCTCACCGACCTCCTGGGCGAGCAGGATGAGCCAGTATCGCTGGCGGTCCGGATCGGCTACGCCGCCGCCGCCCCGCGCTCGCCCCGGCTGCCGCTGGAGCGACTGTTCGTCCAAGCGGAGACGGCATCGTGACGGCAGCCGGATCGGTGGCGATGGTCGGCAATGGCAGCGGCCCCGCGAGCGTCGTGCGACGCGAGAGCGTCCTCGCCGTCGCCTCGATCTCGAAGCGCTACGGGCACGTGCAGGCGGTGGGCGAGGTCAGCTTCGACGTGCGGCCCGGGGAGATCGTCGGCGTGCTCGGGCCGAACGGGGCGGGCAAGACGACGACCCTCTCGATGATCTGCGGCCTGGTCCGGCCCGACGCCGGCACGATTGCGGTCGCCGGCGCCGACGTCGCCGCCGACCCGGCCGTGGCCCGGCGCCAGCTCGGCTACGCGGCCCAGGGGCTCAGCATCTACCCGATCCTGACGACGAGGGAGAACGTCGTCTTCTTTGGTCGGCTCTGCGGCCTCAGCCGGACGGAGGCGCAGAAGCGGACCGCCGAGCTGATCGAGATGTTCGACCTCGGCGAGTGCCGCGACCGGCCCGCCGGCGAGCTTTCCGGCGGGCAGCAGCGGCGCGTCCATATCGCCTGCGCCCTGGTCGCCCGGCCCCGGCTCGTGCTCCTCGACGAGCCGACGGTCGGCATGGACGTGCTCGGCCGCGCCCGAGCCCTGGAGACGATCGCCGCGATCGCCGCCGAGGGCATCGGCGTCTGCCTCTCCAGCCACTACCTGCGCGAGGTCGAAGACTGCTGCGACCGGGTGGTCATCCTCGACCGCGGGCAGGTGATCGCGGTCGGCACGCCGCAGGCGCTGATCGCCGCCCACGGCAAGTCCTACGTGCAGCTGCGCCTGGCGGGCGGGGCGACCTCCACGCAGCCGGTGGACGACGTCGCCAGCGAGCTGCCGGCGATGATCGAGGCCGCCCAGGGAAAGGGAGAGGTGGTGGGGATCGACATCGTCCGGCCCTCGCTCGACGCCGTCTTCATCGCCCTCTGCGGGCGCCGGATGGAAAAGCCCGGGGGAGCGGCCTGATGCGCCACGAGCTGGCAGCGCTGATCTCCAAGGAGGCGCGGATGGTCGCCCGCGACCCGGTCGTCGTCGTGCTGCTGCTGGTCGTGCCGATCTTCCTGGCGCTGCTGCTCGGCAACGGTGTCGCGCCGCTGATCGACCGGACCCACGCGACCGTCCGCCCTCGCGGCGCGGACTTCGCCGTCCCCGGCTACACGCTGCTGTTCGCCTTTTTCCAGCTCGGCTTCCTCGCCAACAGCTTCGTCTACGAGCGCGTCTGGGAAACCTGGCCGCGGCTGCTCAGTTCGCCAGCACGGGTGCCGACGATCCTCTTCGCGAAGATGGTGCCCTATGCCTTCGTCTCGGCGCTGCAGTTCGTCGTCCTTTTCAGCGTCGGCCGCCTCTTCCTCGGCATGCACGTGACCGGGTCGTTGCTTGCCCTCGTGGTGATCGTGGTCGCGGTGATGAGCGTGGTGATCGCGCTCGGGTTCGTCGTCGCCGCCGTTGCGGGAACGATCCAGCAGGTCAACGCGGTGGGGAACCTGACGATCGTCCTCGCGGCGCTCGGCGGCGTGATGCTGCCGATCAAGCTGCTCCCCGACTGGGCGCAGGCGGTGGCACCGCTCTCGCCGCACTACTGGGGGATGGAGGGGCTGCGGGCGGTCGTGCTCGAAGCCGGCGGCCTCGGCGACGTCCTCCTCCCCAGCCTCGTCCTCGCCGGGATCGCCGCCGTCGCCTTCGCCCTCTCCGCTTGGCGCTTCCGGGTGGCGAACGCCAACCTCTAGGACCGATGACCCGTGGATCGCCTGACCATCACCGACGAGCGCACCGGCAAGGCCTACCCAGTCGAGATCCTCGAGGGGGGAGCGATCCGCACCGCGGACCTGCGCCAGATAAAGCTCAACGAGGGCGACTTCGGGCTCATGGGGCTGGACCCCGGCCTCGTCAACACCGCCATCTGCCACAGCGAGATCACCTTCGTCGACGGCGAGAACGGCATGCTCGAATATCGCGGGCACCGGATCGAGGACCTCTGCGAGAACGCCACCTACCTCGAAGTCGCATACCTGCTGCTCAACGGCCGCCTGCCGGACGAGGCCGAGTTCGCCGGCTGGGAGCACGAGGTGACGATCCACACCTACGTCCACGAGAGCGTGAAGAAGTTCATGGAGGGCTTTCGCTACGACGCCCACCCGATGGGGATGCTGCTCGCCACCGTCGCCGCCCTCTCGACCTTCTACCCCTCGGCCCGGCAGATCTCCGACCCGGAGGAGCGCTACATGGCGTCCGTCCGGCTGATCGCCAAGGTCCCGACCCTGGCCGCCTTTGCCTACCGCCATGCCCGCGGCCTGCCCTACGTGTACCCGGACAACGACCTCGGCTACGCCGAGAACCTGCTCTCCATGCTCTTCAAGACGACGGAGCCCCGCTACCAGGCCGACCCGCGCCTGATTAGGGCCCTCGACCTGCTCTTCATCCTCCACGCCGACCACGAACAGAACTGCTCGACCAACGCCGTGCGGGCGGTCGGCTCCTCGCAGGTCGACCCCTACTCGGCGATCTCGGCGGGAATCGCCGCCCTCTTCGGCCCCGCCCACGGCGGCGCCAACGAGGCGGTGGTGCGGATGCTCGAACGGGTGGGCAGCGTCGAGCGGATCCCCGAGTTCCTGCAGGGGGTGAAAGACCGCAGGGAGCGCCTGATGGGTTTTGGTCACCGCGTCTACAAGAACTTCGACCCGCGGGCGGAGATCATCAAGTCGGCGGTGGAGGACGTGCTGGACGCGACCGGGGCGCGGGAGAACCCGAAACTGCGGATCGCCCTGGAGATCGAGAAGCGGGCGCTCGAGGACGAGTACTTCCGCTCCCGCCGCCTCTATCCCAACGTCGACTTCTACTCGGGGCTGATGTATGAGGCACTGGGGATCCCGACGGAGATGTCGACGGTGATCT
>JBQCEW010000025.1:0-3286 GCA_051959815.1 Solirubrobacterales bacterium | reverse complement strand
CGCTCGCGGTCGCCGGCAAGATCGCCGCCGGCCTGGAGCTGACGCTCTCGCAGCTGTTGCGCCTCGACGAGGGGCAGCACGTGGTCGTCAGCCGCGCCGCCGGCCGCCGCCGCTCGGAGCGGGGGGGGCACCGGTTCGAGGAGCTGACGCCGCCGTTGCCAGGGCAGCGGGCTGACGTGTCGCTGCACGTGCTGGAGCCCGGCGCCACTACCGGCGGTCGCGAGGACCCGCCGATGCACGAGCCGGGCAGTCGCGAGACCGCCGTGGTGCTGGCTGGCACTCTGGTGCTGGTCGTCGACGGCGCTCGCCACGAGCTTCAGGAGGGGGACAGCGTCACCTTCGACGCCGATCTCCCGCACCACTTCGAGAACGAAGGCGAGGCGGCAACCCGCTTCCTCGCCGTGATCGCCGCCGGCCTCAGGAGGAGCTAGCGGCCCCCGGACGCGGAAGTGAGGAGCAAGATTTCCGGTGATTATGAGTGCGACGAACGAGAGCAGAGGAGGCCGCGACTGACATGCCAAAGACGATGTTCGACAAGATCTGGGAGCAGCACGAGGTCTCGCCGGGGCTGATCTACATCGACCTGCACCTGGTCCACGAGGTCACCTCGCCGCAGGCCTTCGACGGCCTGCGCCTGGCCAACCGACCGGTCCGCCGCCCGGACAAGACCCTCGCCACCGCCGACCACAACACCCCGACCGACGGGACGATGGCCGCGCGCCTGATTGCCGACCACCTCTCCCGCGTCCAGGTCGAAACCCTGGAGCGCAACTGCGCCGAGTTCGAGATCCCTGTCTACTCGCTGGGCTCCGACCGCCAGGGCATCGTCCACGTGATCGGCCCGGAGCTGGGCGTCACCCAGCCCGGGATGACGATCGTCTGCGGCGACAGCCACACCTCCACCCACGGCGCCTTCGGGGCGCTGGCCTTCGGCATCGGCACCTCCGAGGTCGAGCACGTCCTGGCGACCCAGTGCCTGGTCCAGAAACGCCCGAAGACGATGCGGATCTTCTACTCCGGCGAGCTGCGCAGCGGCGTCACGCCGAAGGACCTGATCCTGGCGACGATCGGCCGTCTTGGCACCGGCGGCATGACCGGCTACGCGGTCGAGTACGCGGGCCCCGCGATCGAGGCGCTCTCGATGCCGGGCCGGATGACGATCTGCAACATGACGATCGAGGGCGGCGGTCGCGCCGGCATGATCGCCCCCGACGAGACCACCTTCGAGTGGGTCCAGGGTCGTCCGGGCGCCCCGTCCGACTTCGCCGCGGCGGTGGCGCGCTGGCGCGAGCTGCCGACCGAGCCGGAGGCCAGCTTCGACACCGAGGTCGAGGTCGACGCCGCCGGCATCTCGCCGATGGTCACCTGGGGCACCAACCCCGGCCAGGTCGTCGAGGTCACCGACACCGTCCCCGACCCGGCCGAGATGGACTCGCCCGCCGACCGCGAGGCGGCCGAACGAGCCCTCGCCTACATGGGCCTGACCGCCGGCACGCCGATGACGGAGATCGCCCCCGAACGTGTCTTCATCGGCTCCTGCACCAACTCGCGGATCGAGGACCTGCGCGAGGCGGCGGAGATGGTCGATGGCCGCAAGGTCGCCAGCTCCGTCCACGCGATGGTCGTTCCCGGCTCCCAGCAGGTGAAGAAGGCAGCCGAAGCGGAGGGCCTTGCCGACATCTTCCGCGACGCCGGCTTCGAATGGCGCGAGGCGGGCTGCTCGATGTGCCTGGGGATGAACCCCGACACCCTGAGCGAAGGCGAGCGCTGCGCCTCGACCTCGAACCGCAACTTCGAGGGGCGCCAGGGCAAGGGCGGCCGCACCCACCTCGTCAGCCCGAAAATGGCCGCCGCCGCGGCCGTCGAGGGCCACTTCGTCGACATCAGAGACTGGAGCTAGAGCATGCGACCGATTGACGTGATCGAAGGCAAGGTGTCGGTGCTGGACCGCGCCGACGTCGACACCGACCAGATCATCCCCAAGCAGTTCCTCAAGCGGGTGGAGCGGACCGGTTTCGGCGAGTTCCTCTTCTACGACTGGATCCGCGACGGCGAGATCGAGCTGGAGCCGAACCCGATCCTCGTCACCGGGGCCAACTTCGGCTGCGGCTCCTCTCGCGAGCACGCCCCCTGGGCACTGGAGGACTTCGGCTTCAAGGCAATCGTCGCTCCCTCTTTCGCCGACATCTTCTACTCGAACTGCACCAAGATCGGGCTCTTGCCGGTGGTCCTGGACGCAGAGCACTGCCGCGCCGTCGCCGAGGCGGGTGAGGCCCGGATCGACCTCGACGACGAGACCGTCAACTGCGCCGCCGGCGTCTTCCAGTTCCAGATCGAGCCGGAGGTCAAGCACCGACTGCTGAACGGGCTGGACGACATCGGGATCACGCTCCAGAACGAGGGTGCGATCGACGAGTTCGAGCGCGGTGCCGCGGCCGAGGTCGGGCCGGTGACGACGAGCCTGTAGCAGTCGAAAGGAGGCCGCGATGGCCGACGAGCTGAAGCCGATGAACACCGGCGCCCGCGAGTGGGACGCCGAGACCTACGACGAGGTCTCCGATCCCCAGTTCGAATGGGGGATGGAGGTACTGGAACGGCTCGAGCTGCGCGGCGACGAGACCGTCGTCGACGCCGGCTGCGGCTCCGGTCGCGTCACCGAGGAGCTCCTCAAGCTCTTGCCCGACGGCCGCGTGATCGCCGTCGACGGCTCCGAGGCGATGGTCGAGAAGGCGAAGGAGCGGCTCGGCGATCGCGCCGACTACCTGGTCAGCGACCTGGTCGAGCTGGAGTTGGCCGAGCCGGTCGACATGGTCTTCTCGACCGCGACCCTCCACTGGATCCCCGACCACGACCGCCTCTTCCGCCAGCTTCGCAGGGTGCTGCGCCCCGGTGGGCGCCTCGTCGCCCAGTGCGGCGGCAAAGGCAACGTCGCCAGACATACGGAGGCGATCGCCGCCGTCGCCGCCGACCCCGAGTACGGGCAGCACCTGACCCAGGCGAAAGGCCTCTGGAACTTCGCCTCACCGGAGGAGACCGAGCCGCGCCTCGACGCAGCCGGCTTCACCGGCGTCCGCTGCTGGCTGCAGCCGAAGCCGGTCCAGCCCTCGCGGCCGCTCGAGTTCGTATCGACCGTGACCCTCGGCCCGATCCTCGACCAGCTTCCGGAGGAGAAGCGCCGCCCGTTCGCCGAAGCGGTCCTCGCCGAGCACGAGGAGCCCCTGGTCCTCGACTACGTCCGCCTCAACATCGAGGCCGACGCGGCCCAGGACTGAGCGACCGGCGCCTG
>JBQCEW010000024.1:0-4746 GCA_051959815.1 Solirubrobacterales bacterium | reverse complement strand
CGGACCCGGTTCGCGAAACGTCTCCGCCGGGATATCACCCGTTTCGTCGCCTCGCTCGCGCGAGTCGATGCGCGAGGCGTACAGCGGATTCGGCCGCCCGTCGGCTTCCGGGTCCGCAAATGCCGGCGGGATACGGGGATCGGCGGTCCAATCCCACCAGGGCAGCGATACCCGCGCGTCGTAGCGCTGCAGCGCTTCTTCGAAGCGCGCCAGGTAGATGCGGTTCCAGGGCAGGAACGTGGGGTCCCCATGGCGGCCACGCATATCCGGGAACCCGTGGATCCCCGCCCAACGCTGGTAACCGTCCTCGCCCTCGCTGTCCATCATCGCCTGGAATGCGCTCCGCAACCTGGCGACGTCGCGCCGGCTCAGGTCCTGGACGTTGCGACGGCGACGAAGGCCCTCCGCTGAACTTGACGTCAAAGCCACGGCCCACCTCTCCCCTGCGGTCGCATTTACGCCCCGACGCTAAGAAGGGCGTCGACCCCTGTCAAGGCGGCTCAGGCGACGCTCGGCGCCTCGGAGCGAACGGTGAGGCGGCTCAGCCGCGATCCAGCGGGTGCAGCTCGCCCTTCGACAGGGCCTCGGTCCGTAGGTGCGCGATTGCCTGGTACTCGGGGGACTGGATCATCTCGAGGAAGGCCTGGCGGGTCGGGTATTCGACCAGCAGGACGAGGTCCCAGGATCGGTCGCCGAGCAGGGCCGGAGACGCCGCACCTTGGAAGACGAGCCGGCCGCCGGTCTTCTCGAGCAGCGGAGCGACGGCTTCGCCGTATTCGACGTAACGCTCCCGGCCCCCGTCCGCCCTGAAGGCGAGCAGGTTCAGCATCGTCACCGGTCCCTCGTCGAGTCGGCCCAGGAGGTCGGCGAAGCCTTCCTCGTTCGGAGGCTCGGGTGCGACCGACGCGTCCATACCGCTAGGCGACGGCGGCGAACTCGCCGGTGCGGCCGAGGTCGCTCGTGTCGGCCGTCCTCCCCGGCCCCCGCGAGAAGTCCATCTCGTCGTCGATCGGGCCGTGCTTGAAGAGGCGGATGTCCCGCGCGTAGTTCTGGTGCAGGCGCCAGGGGTGGGACTGGCCCTGCTTCGGCAACTGGTCGAGCGCGCGCAGGACGTAGCCGGATTTGAGGCCGATGAAATCTTCCCGCGGCAACGAGGGGTCGGGGTCGCGCGGGGTCGCGACACGGTAGCCGTGCGCGTCCATGTAGTTGAGCAGGCGGCAGACGTACTGGGAGACGAGGTCGCACTTGAGCGTAAAGGAGGCGTTGGTGTAGCCGAGCGCGATCGCCAGGTTGGGAACGCCGCCGAACATCGCGCCCTTGTAGCCGACCAGGTCGGAGAAGCGCTTCTGCTCGCCGTCGACGCGGACGTCGATTCCGCCCATCACCAGCAGGTTGAGCCCGGTCGCGGTGACGATGATGTCGGCCTCGAGCTCGCGCCCGGAGCTCAGCTTGATCCCCTTCTTAGTGAAGGTCTCGATCGTGTCCGTAACCACGTCGGCGCGGCCGGAGCTAAGCGCCTCGAAGAGGTCGCCGCCGGGGACGAGGCAGACGCGCTCGTCCCAGGGGTTGTAGCGCGGTTCGAAGTCGCGGTCGATGTCGTAGCCGGCCGGAAGCTGGCGCTCCACCCCGCGCCGGATCAGCCTGCGGATAAAGCCGGGCCTGCGGCGCGAGAGCTGGTAGAAGGCCATCTGCGTGAGGACGTTCTTCCAGCGAATAACCGCGTAGCGGGCCTTGTCGGGCAGCACCCGGCGCAGCGCCTTGGCAACCGGGTCCTGGGCGGGCAGGGTGACGATGTAGCCCGGCGAGCGCTGCAGCATCGTGATGTGCTCGGTCTCCGGCGCCATCGCCGGGATCAGCGTCACCGCCGTGGCGCCGCTGCCGATCACGACCACCCGTTTGCCGCGGTAGTCGAGGTCCTCGGGCCAGTGCTGCGGGTGGACGATCTGCCCCCCGAAGCGCTCACGCCCGGGGAACTCCGGCGTGAAGCCCTCGTCGTAGCGGTAGTAGCCGGTGCAGCCGTAGAAGAAGTCGCAGGTCAGCTCGACCGTCTCGCCCCCGTGCTCGGCGCGCACGGTCCAGCGGGCGTCGGTGCTCGACCACTCGGCGGAGATGACCCTGTGGCCGAAGCGAATGTGGTCCTCGACCCGGTATTCGCGCGCGGTCTCCTTGATGTAGTTGCGGATCTTCTCGCCGGCGGCGATCGAGTCTTCGTCGCTCCAGGGCTTGAACGAGTAGCCGAGCGTGTACATGTCCGAGTCGGAGCGGATGCCGGGATAGCGGAAGAGGTCCCAGGTGCCGCCGATCGCCTCGCGGGACTCGAGGATCGCGTAGCTCTTGCCGGGACAGTTGCGCTGCAGGTGCGCGGCGGCGCCGATGCCGGAGAGGCCGGCGCCGACGATGAGGACGTCGACGTGCTCGCGCTCGGTGGTGGGGGTGGGTGGCTTGGAGGACTCCTGGGGAAGCTTGCTCACGACTCCGACTCTATCAACACTGTGTCGAGAGAGTCAACCACTTGTCGAAATTCTCGACGCGCTGTATCGTGGGAGCGCATGGCAACTGCCTCCAACGCCCCCGCCGCCCCCGGGCGCGGCCGCCGCGCCGCCCGCGCCAGCGGCGACGAACGCGAACGGGCGATCCTGGAGACGGCCGAGCGCTTGCTGGAGGAGCGGCCGCTGAGCGAGATCTCCGTCGACGACCTCGCCAAGGGCGCCGGCATCTCCCGTCCCACCTTCTACTTCTACTTCCCCTCCAAGGACTCGGTGGTGCTGACGATCATCGACCGCCTCGTGGTCGCCACCGCCGGCAGCCGCGAAGAGGCGCTGAAGATGCTGGCCGAAGGCGAGCCGCGGGCGGGTCTGCGCCAGGCCCTCTCGGACCTCTACGGCGCCTTCCGCTCCCGCCGCGCCGTCTCCCTCGCCGCCGCCGAACTGCGGATGACCAACCCCGAGGCCCGCGAGCTCTGGTCGCAGGTGATGGAGGGCTGGGTCGCCGACACGACCGCGGTGATCGAAGCCGAGCGCGCCCGCGGCGCCGCCCCTCCCGGCCAGCCCGCCCGCGACCTCGCAATCGCCCTGGTGCAAATGAACGAGCGCGTCCAGTACGCCACCTTCACCGGCGAGTCCCCCTCCCTCGAGGAGGACCGAGTCCTAGACGTCCTGGTCGATATCTGGCTACGCGCCATCTACGGCACCGCCGAGCCGAGTTAGACCGCCCGTTCGCCGCTACGGTGCCGGGATGGCGAAACAGCAACACAGCGGTGCGCCTTTTGCTCGCTATGCGGTCATAACTCGCACCGCTGTAGCCGCAGGCGTTGCGGTCGCGCTCGTCGCGCTGGTCCTCCTCGCCTCCTCGGCGAGCGCCGTCGGTCCCTACCCCGCCCTCTCCCCCTGCCCGGTCTTCCCGCACCCACCGGCGTCACTCTCGCCGCGGGCGCCGTCGCTGCCGACCGAGGCTGCGTGGAACCAGGACGTCTCGAAGGCGCCGCGGGACCCTCGCTCTGCCGCCTACATCGCCTACATCGACTCGCACGGCGGCGATCACCTGCACCCCGACTTCGGCTCGCCGCGGCCCTACGGCTTCCCCTACGCGGTCGTCGGCGCCGGACAGCGGAAGCTGCCGGTCCACTACACCGCCTACGGCGACGAGAGTGATCCCGGGCCGTTCCCGGTGCCGGCGCGGGCGCCGGTCGAGGGTGGCAACGGCAGCGACGGCGACCGCCACGTGCTCGTCGTCGACCGCTCCTCCTGCAAGTTGTATGAGCTCTATCGCGCCTTCTACGTCGCCAAGCCGAGGCCCCACTGGAACGCCGACTCAGGAACCGAATGGGACTTGCGCTCGGCTGCCCGCCGGCCCGATGGCTGGACCTCGGCCGACGCCGCCGGGCTGCCGATCTTCCCCGGCCTCGTCCGCTACGACGAAGTCGCCGCCGGCCACCTCGACCACGCGATCCGCGTCACCTTCGACAGCACCCAGAACGCCTGGGTCCACCCCGCTTCCCACTGCGCCGGCGACACCTCTGAGGCGGCCGCGCCGCCGATGGGCCTGCGGCTGCGACTGAAGGCGGGCTACGGCCTCGGTGGCTTCAGCGGCCCGGCGAAGACGATCGCGCTGGCGATGAAGCGCTACGGCCTGATCGTCGCCGACAACGGCTCCAACTGGTTCTTCTCCGGCAGCAGCGACAGGCGCTGGGACGACGAGAACCTCGACCAGCTGAAGCGCATCCCGGGCAGCGCCTTCGAAGTCGTGAAGAGCACCGCCGGCGTGCATTCGTGCTGATTTGGCCGCATAGAGCCTGATTTACCGCGATTGGAATGGGTACTTGAGCCAATAGGGACACCCGCGAGGAGAGAGGAAATGGCCCAGACCAAACCCAAAAAACGAGCGGCGCCGAAAAGCGCCAAATCGTCGTCGAAATCGAAAAACTCGAAATCGAAATCGCAGTCAAAAGCCAAACTCAAAGCCGCGAAACCGAAAACCGCGAGCTCGAAACCGCAGAGCACCAACGGCTCGCGCCCGACCAACGGCGCCGGCCCCCTGCAGAGCGTCGGGCAGGTTGTCGGCAAAGCCAAGGTACCGCTCGTCGCCGGCGGAGCCGCGATCGCCGGCGCGGCCGGGGGAATGGCTCTCGCCGCCTCCAAGAAAGGTCAGAAGAGCGGGCTCGCAAAGGCAGTGGCGCGGCGCCCGAAAATCAAGCTCAACTCGGGTGATCTGGCCAAGGCAGCCAAAGAGGTGGGGAACTTCAGCGCG
>JBQCEW010000023.1:0-4651 GCA_051959815.1 Solirubrobacterales bacterium | reverse complement strand
TGCACGCCGTCGCCACCGCACACCTCGCCGGCGCGGACAGCCCCTCAGCCTTCCGGTGCTCGGCCCACTCTGCGAGCTCTCCAACCACCTCCGCCAACCCCACCCCGCCGCGCAACGCCAGCGGCACCGCTTCACCTAGCCCGACGATCCCGTCCTCGTCGCGCAGCCGCAGCAGCACCATCTCCCGCCGCCGCAAATCCCCGCGCGCGGTCACGTAGGGCTCCTTGAACGGGAGCGCGTAGGGGATGACCTCTACCGAGACCCAGCGCACGTCCCGATCTTCTCAGGCCGAGATCAGCAGTCCTGCCGTCACCAGCAGGCTGAAGATGCCCAACAGACCGCCGGTCGCTGCCAGTACGCCGTTCAGCGCCGGGCCGTCGCGCCGTTCCTGCAGGGTCCGGTACGGCTTCAGCGCCAGCGGCGCCGCCAGCAGCCCGATCAGCGGCAGCATGCTCGCTTCGCCGGCGACCAGGGCGATCGGCAGCACCACGAACGCGCCCAGCACCAGCGTTCCGTAGAGCTGCACCGCCGCCTCGCGGCCGATCCGCACCGCCAGCGTGTTCTTGCCGGCGCGGCGGTCGGTCTCGAGGTCGCGGACGTTGTTGACGACGATGATCGCGGTGGCGAGGAAGCCGATCGAGATCGAGAGGCCGAGCGGCAGCGCGTCGAGTTCCTCCAACTGCACGTAGTAGGAGCCGTTGACGGCGACGAGGCCGAAGAAGAGGAAGACGAAGACCTCGCCGAAGCCGGCATAGCCATAGGGGCGGGGGCCGCCGGTGTAGAGGACGCCGGCGGCGATCGAGAAGATCCCGATCACCAGGATCACCGGCCCCGCGACCGCGGTCAGGTAGATGCCACAGAGGACGGCGATGCCAAAGGCGATCCAAGTCGCCCGCATCACCCGCTGCGGCGTGATCAGCCCGCTCGCCGTAACCCGCACCGGCCCCAGCCGATCCGCAGTGTCGGCCCCCCGCTTGGCATCCGAGTAGTCGTTGGCCAGATTGGTCCCGATCTGAATGAAGATCGACCCCACCAGGGCCGCAAAGAACGCCCCCCAGCGCGGCAGATGCCCCAACCACTGCACCGCAGCCGCCGTGCCAACCAACACCGGCGCAATCGCCGCCGGCAAAGTCCGCGGCCGAGCCGCCATAACCCACATCCTCATGCGCGCCTCGGAAACTTCTCGAATTCCGGCCGCCGCTTCTCCTTGAACGCTTCGCGCCCCTCGGCCGCCTCGTCCGAGCCGTAGAAGAGCAGGTTGGCGTCGTGGGCGAGCTGCTGGATGCCCGCGTAGCCGTCCTCGTGGGCGTTGAAGCTGGCCTTGACCAGGCGCAGCGCGAAGGGGGAGAGGGCGAGCATCTCGCGGCACCAGGCGACGGTCTCGCGCTCCAGGTCCGCCAGCGGCACGACCGCGTTGACGAGTCCCATCTCCAGCGCCTCCTCGGCGCTGTACTGGCGGCAGAGCAGCCAGACCTCCTTCGCCTTCTTGGTCCCGACCAGATCGCGCAGCAGCGAAGCGCCGTAGCCACCGTCCCAGGAGCCGACCCGCGGCCCCACCTGGCCGAAGACACCGTTGTCGGCGGCGATCGTCAGATCGCAGCAGAGGTGGAGAATGTGGCCGCCGCCGATCGCGTAGCCGGCGACCATCGCCACCACCGGCTTCGGCAGTCGCCGCATCTGGATCTGCAGGTCGGTGACGTGGAAGCGGCCGACCGAGGCTCCCTCCTCCATGTAACCGGTGTCGCCGCGCACGGTCTGGTCGCCGCCGGAGCAGAAAGCGCGCTCGCCAGCGCCGGTGAGGATGATGACGCCGACCTCCGGGTCCTCGCGCGCGATCTCCATCGCGGCGGAGACCTCGATCAGCGTCTGCGGCCGGAAGGCGTTGAGGACGTCGGGGCGGTCGATCGTCACCTTGGCGATCCCGTCGCCGGTCTCGTAGCGGATGTCTTCGTAGGTGCCGGGACCGGTTTTCCACTCAATCGGCGCGAACAGTTCGTTCTCGGACGGGGCTCCTTTGTGACGTTTGGGCATGATGGGGACGATATCCCGATGAAGCTCGACGACTGGCTCTCGCAGAGATCACAGAGCTGTCCCGACCGGACGGCGCTGATTGCCGACGGGGCCGAGATGACCTATGCCGAGCTGGAGGCGGAGGCCACCTGGGTCGCCCGCCGGCTCGCCGCGCATGGCGTGCGGCGCGGCTCGACCGCGGCGTTGACGATGCACCCGCGCCGCGAGCAGGTCGTGCTCCTGCACGCGCTGCTGAAGCTGGGCGCGGCGCTGTTGCCGCTGGGCCCGCGCCTGACCGCGGCCGAGCGCGCCGCGATCGTTACCGCCGAGGAGCCGATCGTCGACCTCGACGACCCCGGCCAGCTGACCCAGACCGAGGCCGACATGCCGCTCCTGGGCGAGCACGACATGGACGACATCTGCTGCCGAGTCCTCACCAGCGGCAGCACCGGCACGCCGCGGCCGGTCCCGCTCAGCTACGGCAACTTCCTCTGGAACGCGGTCGGGTCCGGCTTCAACATCGGCGTCCTGCCCGAGGACCGCTGGCTCTGCTGCGTGCCGCTCAGCCACATCGCCGGCCTCGGGATCGTCATGCGCAGCGTCATCTACGGAACGACCGCGGTCGTCCACGACGGCTTCGACGTCGACCGGGTGGGGGAGGCGCTTGAGCGCGGCCGCATCACCGTCGTCTCGCTGGTGACGACGATGCTGACCCGGTTGCTCGACGCCGGCGTCGACCTCTCCGGGCCGCGGGCGATCCTCGTCGGCGGCGGCCCAGTGCTGGAGGAGCCACTGGAAGAGGCGCTTGCCAAGGGCGCGACCGTGGTCCAGACCTACGGCCTCACCGAGACCTGCTCGCAGGTGACGACGCTGGCGCCGGCCGACGCCCGCCGCAAGGTCGGCTCCGCCGGGCGGCCGCTGCTGACCACGCACCTGCGGATCCGCGACGGGGAGATCCTGGTCCAGGGGCCGACGGTGGCTCCCGGCCGCGCCGACGCCGACGGCTGGCTCCACACCGGGGACCTCGGCCACATCGACGAGGAAGGCTTCCTCTACGTAAGCGACCGGATCGACGACATGATCGTCACCGGCGGCGAGAACGTGGTCCCCTCCGAGGTCGAGGAGGTGCTGCTGCGCCACCCCGACGTGACTGAGGCGGCTGTGGTCGGCAGGGAGGACCCCGAGTGGCAGCAGGCGGTGACCGCCGTCGTCGTGCTGGAGAACGGCTCCTCGGTCACCCAGGAGGACTTGCGTCACCACTGCGCCGAGACACTGGCGCCCTACAAAGTGCCGAAGCGGGTCGAGTTGGCGGCGGCGCTGCCGCGGACGCCGTCGGGGAAGCTGATGCGCAGAGCGCTCCGGTAGCCTGCCCGCCCATGCGAACCGACGACATTTTCACCGACAAAGACGCTGACCTGGGCAAGCTCGACGGCAAGACCGTCGCCATCCTCGGCTACGGCTCCCAGGGTCACGCCCACGCCCTCAACCTCAAGGACTCCGGCGTCGAGGTGGTCGTCGGGCTGCGGCCGGACTCCTCCAGCCGCGCCAAGGCCGAAGGGGCCGGTCTCGAGGTGCTCGACATCGCCGAAGCCGCCATCCGCGGCGACCTGGTGATGGTGCTGCTGCCGGACGAGAAACAGGCGCAGGTCTGGAACGAGGAGATCGCCGACGGGATCGCCCCCGGCAACCTGCTGCTCTTCGCCCACGGCTTCGCGATCCACTTCGGCGAGATCGAGCCGCCCCCCGGCGACGACGTCGGCATGGTCGCGCCGAAGGGCCCGGGCCACCTGGTCCGCCGCCAGTACGAGGAAGGCAGCGGCGTCCCCTGTCTGATGGCCGTCCACCAGGACGCCACCGGCAACGCCCACGACCTCGTCCTCGCTTACGCCTCCGGGATCGGCGGCGGCCGCGCAGCCGTCATCGAGACGACCTTCAAAGACGAGTGCGAGACCGACCTCTTCGGCGAGCAGGCCGTCCTCTGCGGCGGCGCCTCGGAGCTGGTCCGGGCTGGCTACGAGACCCTGGTCGAGGCCGGCTACGACCCGCGCCTCGCCTACTTCGAGTGCCTGCACGAGCTGAAGCTGATCGCCGACCTGATGTACGAAAAGGGCATTCAAGGCATGCGCTACTCGATCTCCAACACCGCCGAGTACGGCGACATGACCCGCGGCAAACGCGTGATCGGCGACGACTCCCGCGCGGCGATGAAACAGATCCTCTCCGAGATCCAATCCGGCGAATTCGCCAAAGAGTGGATCGCCGAGAACCGTGCCGGCGGCGAGAACTTCGACCGCATGCGCAACGAGGCCGCCGGCCACCAGATCGAGGAGGTCGGCCATGACCTCCGCGATCTAATGCCCTGGATAGATCAAGGGTTCAAAGACACCAAATAGCGGCGGTGGGGGAGGGTGGCGGGATCCCGCACCGGAACAGCGCACAACCCCCCACCGCGGCGTAAACCCAAAAAACCAACCCCGATTAACCAAACCCAAAAAAAAATTTCATTTATCCTAAAAATTAAAATAAAAAGACCACACCCATCCCGGTAAAGGGACGAGTGTGGTCGTGGTTCCACCCTAATTTTGCAACACAAAGAAATGTATTGCGCTCATACTAGATAACGGTTCTCCCGATTGTGGAT
>JBQCEW010000022.1:0-2686 GCA_051959815.1 Solirubrobacterales bacterium | reverse complement strand
CCTCCCCCTTGCGCTGCCCGCGCTCCCAGATCGGGGTGTCGATCGAGCCCGGCTCGACGATTGAGACCCTCAGGCCCCACGGGCGCAGCTCCTGGCGGAAGACATCGCCGATCGCCTCGGTCGCGAACTTCGAGGCGTGATAGGGCCCGCCGAAGGGGAAGGCAATCCGGCCGCCGATCGAGCTGATGAAGACGACCCGCCCTTCCGCCTGCCGAATCTGCGGCAGCATCGCCTGGGTGACGGCGACATAGGCGACGAGGTTGACCTCGATCTGGCGGCGGAAGTCCTCCAGCGGGATCGTCTCCAGCGGCCCGGGAATCGCCACCCCGGCGTTGTTGACCAGACCCGCGAGGCCGCCCTCGGCCTCCTTCCCCACCTGCTCTGCCACCGCGGCGATCTGGTCGGGCTCGGTGACGTCGAGGAAGACGGGAACCAGACTCTGCGATGCCGCCGTGCGTAGGGACTCGGCGTCCTCCTCCCGCCGCACCCCGGCGAAGACGCGCCAGCCGGAGCCGTCGAGCCGCAGCGCGGTGGCGCGGCCGATGCCGGTCGAGGCTCCGGTGACGAGAACCGATCGCACCGCCGTGAGGCTACACATGAGCGCTCGGGGCATAACGTCCCGGAAAACGCGGCTTCCCAGGAACCACGAGAGGGAGAGATCGCCGCTTCCGATTCTTGACACAGCAGGGTGGGGCAAGAATCGGATACGCGAAGCCGGCAAGCGTGGGAGCTCGCGGCGAGGCAGCATGGCATCGTCACCCGCCGGCAGTTGCTGATGCTGGGCTTCGGACGGAGGTCGATCGAACATCGGGTGGCACGTGGGCGTCTCTTCTCCGTGAGCCCTGGCGTCTACGCGGTCGGCTGGCCGGTGCTCAATCAGAAGAGGCGATGGATGGCGGCGGTCCTAGCGGGCGGGGAAGGCGCGGCTCTGAGCCATCGCAGCGCGGCAGCGCTGTGGGAGATCGGCGAGGAGGGCGACCGGATCGATATCAGCGTTCGACGGCGCTGTGAACTGCGGCGCCCCGGGACGCGCTTCCGCGGCCGGCCGAGCTTGGCGCCTGGTGACCTCGTGCTCCAGGACAACATCCCGGTCACCTCGCCGGTGCAGACGCTTGTCGACCTCGCGACCGAACTCACCCCCGTCGCACTCGAGCGCGCAGTGAATGACGCCGACAAGCGCGACCTAATCGACCCAGAAGCGCTGCGAGAAGACCTCACGCGCTTTGGCGGCGACCCTGGCGTCCGCCCCCTGCGCCACCTGCTCGACAAGCTCTTCTTCCGGCTATCGGACTCCGACCTGGAGATCTATTTTCGCCGCATCGTCAGGGCGGCGAAGCTCCCGATGCCACTCACCAAACAACGCGTGAACAAGTTCGAGGTCGACTTCTTCTGGCCTGACCTTGGGCTCGTCGTGGAGACGGACGGCCTCCGCTATCACCGCACGCCCTCGGCACAGCTTCGGGACGCCCGCCGCGACCGGGCGCACGTGATGGCGGGGATGACGCCGCTGCGCTTCACGCACTATGAGGTCCGTTACGAACCCGGCCGCGTCCGCGCGGCACTCGCCAAGACGATCTCGATGCTTCGGAAGCGCGTCCGATTTTGACCACAGCCCGCTGGGGCAAGAATCCGATGCGACTCTTGGCCACAAGAAGCGGGGCGTAACCTTGTGTTGTCGTGAATCCAGCCGCCAATGACGACGCCGAGCGCAAGCAGGTTACGGTCCTGTTCGCCGACGTCAGCGGCTCGATGGACCTCGCCGAGCAGGAGGATCCCGAGGAGTGGCGCAAGATCATGCAGCGCTTCTTCTCGCTCCTGGCCGAGACGGTGACCCGCTTCGAGGGGACCGTCGACAAGTTCACCGGCGACGGGATCATGGCCATCTTCGGCGCCCCGGTCGCGCACGAGGACCATGCGCGGCGCGCCTGTTACGCGGCCCTGCAGATGCTCGACGACGTCGCCGAATACGCGGGTGAGCTGCGGCGCGCCAAGGGGCTCAACTTCTCGACCCGGATCGGGATCAACTCGGGGGAGGTCGTCGCCGGGGCGATCGGCGGCGGCGATGGCTCCTACACCGCGATCGGCCACACGGTCGGCCTGGCGCAGCGGATGGAGGCGCTGGCCGAGCCCGGCAAGGCCTACCTGACCGAACACACGGCCGAGCTGGCGCGCGGCTACCTCGATCTGCGCGACCTCGGCGAGTTCGAGATCAAGGGGGCAAGTCGTCCGGTCGAGGTCTTCGAGCTCGAAGGTGTCGGCGCGGCCCGCTCGCGCCTCGACCTCGCCCGCGAGCGTGGCTTCTCCCGCTTCGTCGGTCGCGAGCGGGAGATGGAGCGGCTGCAGGAGGCGCTGCACCGGGCCAGCGACGGTGAGGCAAGTGCGATCGGCATCGTCGCCGAGGCGGGGATCGGCAAGAGCCGCCTCTACCACGAGTTCGTCCAGCGCTGCCGCGGCGAAGGGACCGAGGTCTTCGAGGCCCAGGGGCAAGCGCACGGCAAGTCGATCCCCTTCATGCCGATCCTGCAGATGCTGCGCGCCTTCTTCGGCATCGGCGACGGCGACCCCGAGCAGCTCGCGCGGGAGAAGATCGCCGGCCGGGCGCTGCTGCTCGACGCCTCCTTCGCCGAGGACCTGCCGCTGATCTTCGACTTCCTCGGCGTTCCCGACCCCGACCGGCCGGTGCCGC
>JBQCEW010000021.1:0-2841 GCA_051959815.1 Solirubrobacterales bacterium | reverse complement strand
GGGGTTGAGGAACTGACGCTGCCGGAAGGCGACGCGCGCGCCCTCGGCCAGTTCGGCAAGGTCGCAGACCTCGTCCCACTGCTCCTCGATCGTCTCGATCTGGTTGTCGACGATCTCCCGCGCCTCCGTCTCCGAGAGCTGGTAGATCCCGGCACGCTCGACACAGCCGGCGACCTGGCTCATCCGCCAGCCGTCCCTGCCGATCGCCATCAGCTGTGCCGCCTCGCCCCCGCTGCGCAACTGTGGGCAGATGTCGTACCCCGGGGTCAGCGTGAGCGCTTCGCCGTCCCAGAATGCTGCGTGATTGCGAGGGTGATCGTCGGTGTTGCTGCAGAGGACGTTGAAGACGATTCTGGAGAAAAGCTCGCGCAGCGTCACCTTGGGCTCGATGAAGCGCGCGCGGATCAGGTCGGCGAGGTCTGCGTAGCTGCCATAGCGGGCACCCGTCTCGTCCAGTCCCAGCATCGTCAGCGCCGAGACCATTGCCCTGCGCTTGCCGCCGCCCGGCCGGTCGAAGCGCTCGACCAGGAGCGCGTCGCGTCCATGGGCGGTGGTCAGGCGCACCGAAGCCACGTCGAGTCCCACCCGCCGCGCCAGCTCCATCGCCAGGAACTCCCCCTTGACCACCGGATAGGTGTCGGTGGTGGAGCTGAACTTGGCGATCAGTGTCGCTTCGCCGTCGCCGAGCAGCGCCTTCGGACGCGCTCCCCCGACCGAGCTGCCGTGCAGGAGCGCCTGGTCGAGTTCGGGAGAGAGCGGGATTTCCTTCTCCACCCGTTCCGCGGATTCCGCCAGCTCGTCGAGGCCGGCATGCTCCATCCCGCGCGGGATGTACTCGGTGGGTGATGCCTGGAAGTCGAGGGCGCCGATCCGGTCCGAGCCCGACTCAATCAGGTAGGTGAGCACCCCCAGCTTGGTGGTGTCGGCATCCGCTCTGCCGGTGAGGCGGTTGAGGATGACCCGCTGGCCCCAGGCGTCGGGCCCGGCGTCCGCGATGCACCCCGGGATCTCGCCGACCAGCGGGGGGATCTGCCCGGATTCCAGCGGGAGTTCCGGCAGGTAGAGGGGGATCGCGTCTTCCCGTTCGAGGTAGCTGCGCCCGTAGGTGAAGTTGACGATCGGACCCACTGGGTCGAGGCGGCCTGCAACAACCGGTTCGGTAGAGCCGGGAAGCCAGATCCAGACGAAGACCCGCTGCGGCTCAGAAATCGTCATCGACTTCTCTCGGCCTGCGCACCGATTGCGGGAGGACAGCGAGGCGGTCGTCGACCCGCGCAGCCTCCAGGGCAAGGCGGGAAGGATCCTCGTGGAAGAGCGCTACCCCGGTCAGGGTCGCCGCCTCGAATGCGGGACCGAGGCCCACATTCGGGTCTCCCTGCTCGATCTTCCGCATCGTCACGACCCCGATTCCCACGCGTTGTGCGAGCTCTTCCAAGGTCCAGCGCCGTTCGCGGCGACCGAGGCGGATGCGGGAGCCGAGCAGCGCGGCTGCCTCCCGGGTGCGAGGCGAATAGTTGTTCGGACGCTTCATGATCGACATTTTAACATCGCTGAATTGCCTTTATCAATATTTAAATATCGATTTGGGGAGAAGTTACGAATTCCTCTCCGCTGAGACCGGTCCCTCGCCTCGGCGGACGGTGCGGTGCGGCTAGGATCGGGCCTCATGACTCAGGACATCGATCAGCTCTGCATCAACACGATCCGCACCCTCTCGATGGACGCCGTCCAGAAGGCGAACTCCGGCCACCCGGGGACGCCGATGTCGATGGCGCCGGTCGCCTACGAGCTTTGGCAGAACCACCTGCGGTACGACCCGGCGAACCCGGTCTGGCCCAACCGCGACCGCTTCGTGCTCTCGGCCGGCCACGCCTCGATGCTGCTCTACTCGATGCTCTTCCTCACCGGCGTCCGCAAGGTCGATGCCGACTACAACGTCCTCGACGAGCCGGCCTGCTCGCTCGAGGAGATCGAAAACTTCCGCCAGCTTCACTCGCGCACGCCGGGTCACCCCGAGTACCGCTGGACCACCGGCGTCGAGACGACGACCGGCCCGCTCGGCCAGGGCGTCGGCACCTCGGTCGGGATGGCGATGGCCTCGAAGTGGCTGGGCGCCCGCTATGGCACCGAGTTGTTCGACTTCGACACCTACGCCCTCGCCGGCGACGGCTGCCTGCAGGAGGGGATCTCGCACGAAGCCGCCTCGCTCGCCGGGCACCTGAAGCTCGACAACCTCTGCTGGCTGTTCGACAACAACCACATCTCGATCGACGGCGATACCGCGCTCGCCTTCAGCGACGACGTGCTGAGCCGCTTCGAGGGCTACGGCTGGAACGTGCTGCGGGTCGGCGACGCCAACGACACCGCGCTGCTCGGCCGCGCCTTTGAGGAGTTCAAGGCCGAGACCGGACGCCCGACGCTGATCGTCGTCGACAGCCACATCGGCTGGGGTGCGCCGAACAAACAGGACACCGAGTCCGCCCACGGCGAACCGCTCGGCGAAGAGGAGATCGAACTCACCAAGGAGGCCTACGGCTGGCCGAAGGACGCCAAGTTCCTCGTTCCCGACGGCGTCCGCGAGCGCTTCGACGAGGTGATCGGCGGGCGCGGCGCCGAGCTGCACAGAGCCTGGGTCGACACCTTCGAGAGCTACAAGGAGGACAAGCCGGAGCTGGCCGAGGAGCTGGAGCTGATGCAGCGGCGTGGCCTGCCCGACGGCTGGGACGCCGGCCTGCCCAGCTTCGAGGCCGACGAAGAGAAGGGGCTCGCGACCCGCAAGGCTTCGAACAAGGTCCAGAACGCGATCGCCGAGCGGGTGCCGTGGCTGCTCGCCGGCTCCTG
>JBQCEW010000020.1:0-6981 GCA_051959815.1 Solirubrobacterales bacterium | reverse complement strand
ACATTGTGTACATTGCGTCGGGTTGGGGCCTGGGGGGTGGTAGGGTGCCGGCCCCGCCCCAACAACGCACCCACGGCTTTGCCTTCCGTCCCTTAGCCTGCGCTCGTGGCCAGGCTTCCGCATCTTCCGCCGGCGGTTGAGCATCGCTTCGTCAAGTTCGTCTGCGGGTTGGCGCCGCGGGCGCAGCGGCTGCTGTTCGGGGCGCCGCCGGTGATCGACGGGCAGCGCCTTGCTCCTGACATCCACGCGCTGATCCGGATCGCCGAGATCTTCCGCGACGAGAGCCTGCGGGCGAAGGGGAATGCGGCCGAAGCACGGGCCGAGCGGAGGCACGAGGCGCAGATCGTCGCCCACCGCCCGCCGATCCCGATGGGTCGGGTCGAGGCGCTTGAGCTCCCCGGCCCTGCCGGGACGATCGCGGCGCGGCTCTATGTGCCGCCACGGACCGCCCAGGGGGCCCCGCCGCTGCTCGTCTACTACCACGGCGGCGGCTGGGTGATCGGCGACCTCGAGTCGCACGACGACCCCTGCCGCTTCCTCGCCGCCCACTCCGAAGCGGCAGTCCTGTCGGTCGACTACCGGCTCGCCCCGGAGCACCCGTTCCCGGCCGCCGTCGAGGACGCCGAGGCGGCCTATGAGTGGGCTGCCGCCAACGCCGAGCGGCTCGGCGTCGCCCCCGGCCGGATCGGGGTCGGCGGCGACAGCGCCGGCGCCAACCTCGCGGCGGCCGTCTGCCTGACGACCCGCGAGCGCGACGTCCCATCCCCAACGATGCAGCTGCTGATCTACCCGGCGACCGAAACCGCCGGCGTGGCCCGCTCGCGCCGTACCTTCGCCGAGGGCTTCTTCCTCACGCGCGGCGACATGGACTGGTTCGAGGAGCGCTACCTGCCGTCGGGAATCGACCGCGAAGACCCACGCGTCGCCCTTCTCAACGCAGACGACATGTCGGGCCTGCCGCCCGCCTACGTCGCCGTCGCCGGCTTCGACCCGCTGCGCGACGAGGGCGAGGCCTACGCGCAGCGACTGCGCGAGGCGGGCGTCCAGGTTGCCCTGCGCCGCCATCCCGGCCTCACCCACACCTTCGCCAACCTGACCGCGATCTGCCCCTCGGCGCGCGAAGCGATGCTCGAAGCCGCGGGTGCCCTGCGCCTCGGCCTCGCCTGACTCACTCGTATTGCAGGGACTGCAGCACGTTGAGCCGGGACGCTCGCCGCGCCGGCCAGATCGCCGCGATCACGCCGACCACCGCGGCGAAGACCAGCAGCAGGACCAGCGACCCGATCGGGTAGGAGAGCGTGAAGCCTTCGTCTTTCAGCGGCTGCGCGATCAGGGTTGCGAAGACGATCCCCAGGACCATCCCGAGGATCGCCCCGATCAGGGCCGTGATCACCGCCTCGTAGCGGATCATCGTCCGCACCTGGCGCCGTGACATCCCGATCGCCCGCAGCATCCCCAGCTCCCGCGTCCGTTCGTGGATCGAGAGCGCCAGCGTGTTGGCGATCCCGAAGATCGAGATCACGATCGCGAAGAAGAGCAGCGCGTAGACGAGCTGGACCAGCGTGTCGATCTGTTCTTCGCGCTGTTCCTTCAGTTCCCCCTGGTTCAGCACTTCGGTGACCGGGAACAGCACTTCGGAGCCTTTCGTCAGGAGCGCCTGGACCTTCGCTTCGTCCGCCCCTGCGGCGACCTTGACGAAGTCGAAGAGGTCCTCCGTCTGGGCGAAGTCGCGTGCCATCGCCCGCTGGGTGACCAGGATGCTGCCGAGCACGCCGAGCTTTGAGTTGAACACGCCGACGACGCGGAAGCGCGGTCGTGCCCGCGTTTGCGTCAGCAACTGGAAGCTGTCGCCTAGTTCGAGACCATGCGAGCTGGCGAAGTCGTCGGAGACGATCGCCTCGCCGTCGCTGAGGCTGCGCAGCGCGCTCGGCCCGCCTTGCTTCCATTCGATGTTCACGGCCTGGCCGATATCCCGGGTCGGCGCGTTGACCTTGACCGCGCCGCCCACCGCTCGGCCTTCGACCACCTTCGCCTGGGCGCCGCGGATCGTCGCCACCAGCTCCACGCCGGGCACTTTGCGCGCCGCTCTTGCCGCCCCGTTGGGGATCGGCGAGAAACCGTCGCTGTTCTGGATCACCAGGCCACCGGCAAAGTTTTCGTCGACGACCTGGGCGACGGTGCTCTTGAGGCCGGCGGCGAAGACGGTGACGAAGGCGACCAGGGCGAGGCCGATCATCAGCGCCGCCGCGGTGATCGCGGTGCGGCTGGGGTTGCGCTGCGCGTTCTCGCGTGCGAGGCGGCCGGTGAGGCGGCGTAGCCGCTCCAGCGGCCAGCCGGCGACGGTGGCCAGCGGCGGCACCAGCCGCGGGCTGAAGATCGAGACGGCGAAGACGGCCGCGACCGCGCCGCCGCCCATCAGACCCGCTCGCTGGCCAGCGCCGCCGCTGCCGAACAAGCCGATCAGGACCATCGCCAGACCGGCCGCCGCGAGCAGGACCGAGAGCGCGAGGTAGGCCAGGCGACGGCGGCGGGTCGGCGACGGGCTGAAAGCGTGGAGGGCGGCGATCGGCGGCACCCGCGTCGCCCGCAGCGCCGGCATCAGCGAGGAGACGAGGGTGACGAGGAGGCCGACGATGAGCGCGACGACGACCGTCCGCGACTCTAGCTGCAGGCTCGTCGTCGGCAGGTCGGCGCCAGCGGCTTCGAAGAGCAGGTTGATCAGCTTGGCGATCACGAAGCCGCCAGCGATCCCGATCACCGCGCCGAGCAACCCGATCGCGCCGGCTTCGGCCAGGACCGAAGTGAGGATCTGGCGCCGCGAGGCGCCGAGCGTGCGCAGCATCCCGAATTCGCTCACCCGCTGGGCGACCGTGATCGAGAACGTGTTGAAGATCAGGAAGGAGCCGACGAAGACGGCGATGAAGCCGAAGACGAGCAGGAAGGTCTTGAGGAAGCCGAGGCTTTCGCGGATTTCTTCTGAGCCGCGGTCGGCTTTTTCCTTCGCGGTCTCGACTTTCACCCCCCGCGGCATCTCCCTGGCGATCCGCCGTTTCAGCGCCTCCGCGGAGACGCCCTTGCGGGCGGCGACGGAGATCTGGTCGAAGCGGCCGACCTTGTGAGTGAGGCGCTGGGCAACGGGCAGCGTCACCTGGGCGATGCTGGCGCCGCCGAAGGAGGCGCTGCCGAGCCTGGTGAAGCCGACCAGCCGGAACTTCTCCGCTTTGCCCTGGCCGATCAGCTCGATCGTCCCGCCCAGCTTCAGGCTGTCGCCTTCGGCGGCCGCCTTGTCGATCGAGGCTTCGCGCGGGCCGCGCGGCTTGTGACCTTCGACGTAGGTGAGCGACTCCAGCCCGTCCGGCAGCGTCGAGGAGATGAACTTCGGCGCGAATTTATTGCCGATCTTTTCGCCTTCTTCGTCGAAGAAGGCGCCCGGCGTGAAGATCGCTCCGGCGGCGAGCCGCACCCCCCTCGTCTTCTGCACGGTCGGCAGCAGCGAGGCGCCGATCGTCGGCGTTTCGCCGTTTTCCTGCTTGACCGGGTTCTCGGCGGTGACGACGACGCTGGTCCCGCTCAGCGACTCGCTGAAGATTTCGTCGAAGGCGGCGAAGATAGTGTCGGTGAGGACGTAGGAGCCGGCGACGAAGGCGACGCCGAGGACGACGGCGAAGGTCGTCGCCAGGGCCCGGACCTTGCGAGCCCAGAGGCTCTTGAGGGCGAGGCTAGTCAAGCCGCTTCTGCAGCTCGATCACTTCGTCCGCCGAGCCGGGAGCGGCGTCGTTGACGATCTTCCCGTCCTGCAGGGTGATCAGGCGGTCGGCGTGGGCGGCGGCGGCCGGATCGTGGGTGACCATCACCACCGTCTGGCCGAACTCGTCGACCGCCTGGCGCAGGAGCTTGAGCACGTCGGCGCTCGCCTTCGAGTCGAGGTTGCCGGTCGGCTCGTCGGCGAAGACCACCGCCGGCTTGGTGACCAGCGCCCGGGCGACGGCGACGCGCTGCTGCTGGCCGCCGGAGAGCTCGGCAGGCCGGTGGGTGCGCCGGTCCTCGAGGCCGACGGTGCGGGTCAGCGTGTCGACCCACTCCTGGTCGGGCTTGCGGCCGGCGATCGAGAGCGGCAGCACCATGTTCTCCTCGGCGGTGAGGACCGGCAGCAGGTTGAAGAACTGGAAGACGAAGCCGAGCTTGTCGCGGCGCAGCTTCGTCAGCTCGGCGTCGTCGAGCTTGGTGATGTCGACGCCGTCGAGCTCGACCGTGCCGGAGGTCGGTTTGTCGAGGCCGGCGAGGATGTGCATCAGCGTCGACTTGCCCGAGCCGGAGGGGCCCATGATCGCGGTGAAGCGGTCGCGCTCGAAGGAGGTGTTGACGCCGTCGAGGGCGTCGACGGCTGCGTCCCCCTCCCCGAAGCGACGGTGGAGGTCGGTGGCGACCACGACTGGTCCGTTGGCGCTCACTGCCGGCACGGTATCGCGCCGGCCCCATAGGCTGCGGCCGTGCCCCTCGCCGATGATTTCGACGGCTTTCTGATCGACCTCGACGGGGTCGTCTGGATCGGCCGCGAGCCGGTGCCGGGCTCGGTGGAGGCGCTGCGGGCACTGCTGGAGGCGGGCAAGCGGATCGTCTTCGTCACCAACAATCCCGGGCGGCTGCCGGGGGCTTATGCGGAGCGGCTGCGGGAGCTCGGGGTCAAGGTCGGCCCAGAGCAGATCGTCACCGCCGGGATGGTGGTGGCGCGCCTGGCCGGCGAAGCCGCGGCGGCCGCGGACGGGACCGCCTTCGTGATCGGCCGCTCGGCGCTGAAGGAGATGGTGGCGGCGACGGGGGCGCGGCTGCTGCAGGGCGCCGAGGCGGAGAGGGCCAACGTGGTCGTCGTCTCCGGCCACCGCGGCTTCGACTACGAGGAGCTGAAGACGGCGAAGTTCGCGCTCGACAACGGGGCGCGGCTGTTCGCCACCAGCCACGACCCGACGATGCCCTATCCCGGCGGCGAGCTGCCGGGCACGGGCGCGGTGCTGGCCGCGATCGAAGTCGCCTCGGGTCGAGAGGCGACGATCGCCGGCAAGCCCGAGCGGCACCTGTTCGAGATGGCGATCGAGGCGATTCGCGGTTCCTTTCAGTCGACCGGCGACCGAAAGGAACCGCGGGATGAGCGCTTGGCGATGATCGGCGACCGCGTCTCCTCCGACATCGACGGTGGGCGCGCCGCAGGCCTGGAGACGATCCTCGTCCTCAGCGGCACCACGTCCCAGGCGGAAGCCGAAGCGGCCGACCCGCCTCCCGACCACGTGCTCGAGAACCTCGCCGGGCTGCTGGCGTGAGCGCCGAGCCGAGCGCTGCGGTCGGGCACGACCGGCCCGGGCTCAGCTTCGCCGGGATCTTCGCCGTCACCTTCCTCGGACTGATCGCGGTCGGCTCGGTGCTGCCGGTGCTGCCCCGCTACGTGCATGGGCCACTCCACTCGACCGACCTCGCCGTCGGGGTGGTGATCGGCTCCTACGCGGTGACGGGGCTGTTGCTGCGGCCGGTCGCCGGGCGGCTCGCCGACACGCGCGGGCGGCGGCCGACGGTCGTGCTCGGAGCGCTGCTGGTTTCGCTCAGCGGCCTGCTCTACCTGCCCCATCTCGGCATCCCCGGCCTGATCGGCGCCCGCCTCGTCCTCGGCGTCGGCGAGGGCGCCGTCTACACCGCCGGCTCGGCCTGGATCGTCGACATGGCGCCGCCCGAGCGGCGCGGGCGCATCCTCGGCCTCTACGGACTCGCGGTCTGGGGCGGCCTCAGCGTCGGGCCGCTGCTGGGAGAGGTGCTACTGCACGCCTCCGGCTACAGCACCGTCTGGATCTGCGCCGCGGCGCTGCCACTTGTCGGGGCGGCAATCGCGACCCGCGTCCCCGACCCCTTCC
The DNA here is from genome assembly GCA_051959815.1 of Solirubrobacterales bacterium. Lineage (GTDB taxonomy): Bacteria > Actinomycetota > Thermoleophilia > Solirubrobacterales > 70-9 > VAYN01. The sequence continues at coordinate 1,084 of JBQCEW010000020.1, read as the reverse complement.
AGCCCCTCGCCCACGCCGAGCCGCACCCGCTGATCGCGCCGGAGGCGGTGCGGCCCGGGTTCGCGGTGGCGCTCGCCTCGGTCGGCTACGCGACCCTCGCCGCCTTCATCGTCCTCCTGCTCGAATCGCGCGGGGTCGACCACGGCGCCACTGTCTTCGCCGCCTTCGCGGCGATGATCGTCCTCGCCCGGCTGCTCGCCGGACACCTGCCGGACCGCTACGGCCCGGCGCCGGTTGCGATCGGCGCGGTCCTGGTGGAGGCGGGCGGCCTGCTGCTGATCGCCGTCTCCCACAGCCTGGTGGCGGCGATGATCGGGGGGATGGCGATGGGCGCCGGCTTCTCGCTGCTCAACCCCTCGCTGATGTTGATCGCCGTCGGCCGCGTCTCGGAGACGGCGCGGGGAGCGGCGATGGGCACCTACACCGCCTTCTTCGACGCCGGAGTCGGCGTCGGCGCGCCGCTCGCCGGCCTCGCCGCCGCCCTCACCAGCTACGAGGGCGCCTTCCTGCTGGCCGCCGCGGTCGCGGTCTGCTCCGCGCTCTTGATCGCGACGACGCTGCGCCGCAAGCACCACGGCCTCGGCGGCAGGCTCAGCGCTCGCTGATCAGCAGCGTCTGCAGCGCCCGTCCGATCCGGCCGCGACGGTCGAAGAGGACCGACTCGGCGGTGCCGACGCCGTGCGGCTGCGGCAGCGTCACCGCATCGACGCCAACCCACTCTCCCTCCGGCATCCGCTCCAGCTGCACGGTCAGGTCGACGTTGATGAAAAGGAAGCGGCGGAAGTCGAGCGAGGCGCTGACGCCGTTGCCGACGTCGGCGACGACCAGCGTGCGCTGCAGCGGCGTCGGCTCCTCGCCGGCGACCAGCGGTTGGCGCATCCGCAGCCAGACGGTGGCCGGACCGGGCTCGACGAACTGACCGGCGATGAAGTTCACCTCCATCGCCGAGTGATAGCCGTGCTCCTGGCCGGTGGGGAAGAACTCCGCCTCGACTCCCTCCTCCGGCGGCAGCGGTGGCTCGGTGGCGACCATCGCCTCCGGCGGCACCTCGACCTCGGCGGTACGGATCCGCCAGCCGCGCACC
>JBQCEW010000019.1:0-2662 GCA_051959815.1 Solirubrobacterales bacterium | reverse complement strand
GATCTCGTCGACCAGCTCGCGGAATTTTACCGCGAGCCGGCTGCGCGGCCGCGGCAGATCGAGCCGCATGTCGGCGACGATTCGCCCCGGATTGGACGAGAACACGAGGATGCGGTCGCACATCAGCACCGCCTCCTCGATGTGGTGGGTGACGATCAGGATCGACTTGATCTGCATCCGCCCCTCGCACCAGAGGTCGAGCAGATCGGTGCGCAGGGTCTCGGCGGTGAGCACGTCGAGCGCCGAGAACGGCTCGTCCATCAGCAGGATGTCGGGATCGACCACCAGGGCGCGGGCCAGGCCCACCCGCTGGCGCATGCCGCCGGACAGCTCCTTCGGATAGGCGTTCTCGAATCCGTCCAGGCCGATCAGGTCGATCGCCGCCAGCGCCCGCTTGCGCCGGATCTCCTGGGGCGCGCGCTTGGCCTCCAGCCCGAGCTCGACGTTCTTCTGCACCGTCAGCCAGGGGAACAGGGCGAAGCTCTGGAACACCATGCTGACCGAGACCGGGCGGCCGCGGTCCGGGTTGGTGGCGAAGGCGATCTCGCCGGCGGTGGGCTCGATCAGCCCGGCGATCGAGCGCAACAGGGTCGACTTGCCGGAGCCGGAGCGGCCCAGGAGCCCCACGATCTCGTTCTCCCCCAGCGCCAGATTGACGTCGTCCAGCACCAGCAGCTCGCCCTCGGTGGCCTTGCCGTACAGATGGCGGACGTTCTTCACCTCGACGAGCGGGCGGCCCAAGAGGGTGGTCGTCATGGCGCGGCTCCTAATCGAGGCGCAGGCGGCGCTCGGCGAACTTGTACATCGGCCGCCAGAGCGCGCGGTTGAGGAGGATGACGAAGATCGACATCACGCCGACGCCGAGCGCGACCCGCGCCCCGTCGCCCGCGGCGGTCGCATCGGCGATGTAGGCGCCCAGGCCCGCCGCTTCGAGATGCTCGCGGCCCCAGCTCACCGCCTCGGCGACGATGCTGGCGTTCCACGAGCCGCCGGAGGCGGTGATCGCGCCGGTCACGAAGTAGGGGAAGATCGCCGGCAGGGCGACGCTGCGCCACCACTGCCAGCCGCGCACCTCGAACATGCCCGCCGCTTCCTTCAGGTCGCTGGGAATGGCGCTGGCGCCGGCGATGACGTTGAACAGGATGTACCACTGGGTGCCCAACACCATCAGCGGCGACAGCCAGATGTTCGGGTCGAGCTTGAGCCCAGCGATCACCACCACGGCGAAGGGGAAGAGGACGTTCGCCGGGAAGGCGGCGAAAAATTGGGTCAGCGCCTGCAGCCTGGCCGCCCAGCGCGGATTGAGGCCGATCCAGACGCCGACCGGAACCCAGATCAGGCTGGTGAGCGCGATCATCACCAGCACCCGCAGCAGGGTCAAGGACGCCAGGCCGAAGACCTCCAGCAGGTCGCGCCAGGTCAGCGTGCGGCTGACGTAGCGCCAGATGAAGACGAAGGCGGCGGCCGCGGCCAGGGCGACGAGCGCGATCCAGAGATAGCTCACCGAGCGCTCCGCCGCGCGTCCCAGCCGCACCTTCGGCGGCCGCGGCAGCCCCGGCCAGTCGATCATCGTCAGCCAGCGCGCGGGCCAGGCGAGCGGGGCTGCGCTCAGGCGCAGCAGACGCGTGCGGCGAAACAGGTCGTAGACCCAGGAGCGCGGCCGCTCGCCCGAGGCGGTCTGCTCGAAGCGGAACTTGTCGGCCCAGGCGATGATCGGGCGGAAGACCAGCTGGTCGTAGAGGACGATCACCACGCCCATCGCCAGCACGCCCCAGGCCACCGCGGCCATGTCGCGGCGGTCGATCGCCAGCGACAGCCACGAGCCGATCCCGGGCAGGGCGACGGTCGTCTTGCCCACGGTGATGGCTTCCGAGGCGACCACGAAGAACCAGCCGCCGGACATCGACATCATCATGTTCCACACCAGGCTGGGCGTGGCGAAGGGCAGCTCCAGGCGCATGAACCGCCGCCAGGACGAGAAGGCGAACTGGCGGCTGACCTCGTCGAGGTCCTTCGGCACGGTGCGCAGCGACTGGTAGAAGCTGAACGCCATGTTCCAGGCCTGGCTGGTGAAGATGGCGAAGATCGCCGCCAGCTCGACGCCCAGCTCACGGCCGGGGAACAGACCCATGAAGAAGGTCACGGTGAAGGTGAGGAAGCCCAGGATCGGCACCGACTGCAGAATGTCGAGCGCCGGGATGATCACCAGCTCGGCCAGGCGGCTCTTCGCCGCGAAGGTGGCGACCAGGAAGGTGAAGACCAGCGAGGCCGCCAGCGCGGCGAACATCCGCAGCGTGGTGAGCAGGGCATATTCGGGCAGACGGGTCGGATCGAGGGTGACGGGCCTGGCCTGCAGGGCGCTGAGCGGCGCGCCCATCTCATGGGCCCCCTGCAGGACCGAAATCGCCAGGGCGGCGAGCGCGACGAAGGCGACGACGTCGGCCCAGGAGGGCGCGATCGCGGTCGGCGCCAACCGCGGCAGGCGGCGCAGACTGTCACGGTCTCCGAACAGGAACACCATGGGGCTAACCTTCCGGGTGGCCGCGAGGAGCCGCCCGGGCAGCCCGCGAAGGCTTACCGGACCGCGCCGCGCGGCGCCGTGGGACGCGTCGGGCGATCCGTCGCCGTGGGGCAAACGCTGGGGCGATTGACGACGCTCATG
>JBQCEW010000018.1:0-3906 GCA_051959815.1 Solirubrobacterales bacterium | reverse complement strand
TCTATGGAGGATCTGCGCAGGGGCGCGGAACGGATGGGCGAGCGGGCGAACGCCGCGCGTGAGGAGATGGCCGATCGCGCCCAGGCCGCGAAAGAGGCGGTGGGTGAGCGGGCGAGCGCGGCGAAAGAGGCCGTCGGAGAGCGCGCCACCGCCGCCAAAGAGGCGACGGCCGAGGCGATCGCGCTGGTCAAGCCGAAGTTGCGCGGCGTCTCCCACCAATGGGCCTTCTTCGCCTCGCTCGTCTTCGGCGCGGCGCTGATAGTCCTCGCGAAGACGCCGAAGGCGACGCTGGCCGTCGGTATCTACGCGGTCAGCCTCTCCGCCCTCTTCGGGACCAGCGCCCTCTACCACCGCGTCAACTGGAAGCGGCCGCAGCGGCGCCAGTGGATGCGGCGACTGGACCACTCGATGATCTTCTTCCTCATCGCCGGCACCTACACGCCGTTCGCTCTGCTCGTCCTCCACGGCACCCTGGCGATGGCGATCCTCGCCGTCGTCTGGATCGGCGCCGTCGCCGGCGCGATCGTCGAGATGATCTGGATCGACCACCCGAAATGGGCCTCGGCGCTCATATATATGTCGCTCGGTTGGGTTGCCGCGGTCGCCTTCCCGGAACTGTGGACCTCGATGGGCGTCACCGGCACCCTCCTCGTCGCCTTCGGCGGCCTCCTCTACACCGCCGGCGCCGTCGTCTACGCGACCCAGCGCCCCAATCCCAACCCGGCGGTCTTCGGCTACCACGAGGTCTTCCACCTCTTCGTCATCGCCGCCGCGCTCGCCCAGTACGCCGCGATCGCCTTCTTCGCCTTGCCTAAGGGCTAGGTGCACAGAAGCCGGAGTGCTTGCTCTGCGCGCTCGAGGACATCGGGCGTAAACAGGGCGGCAAGGGTGCCGTCGCCGAAGCCCAGGAACCGCTCGACCTTGCGCAGCCATTTCTTCTCGGTTGGCCTTAGTAGCTCCCGGCGCGCTAGGGCTCGGGGGTCATCGACGTAGCTGAGCAGCCTGATTAGGTCCTGTCGATCCGAGTCGAACTTCTCTTTGCGCCGCTCGGCGACGACTCTGGCCTTGATCAGGATCGCGCCGAGCAAATTCGGGCGGCGCATGGGGACGGGAGGCGAACCATCCAGAGAGACGAGAACTACCTCGCTTCGCCGAAGCGCTTGGGTTCCACCCGAAGCTTGGAAGGTAGTCAGCCCGCCGAGCGTCTTCGGGTCGCTTTTCAGACCATCTTGTCCAACGATCTCGATGATCTCGCCTTCCAGCTCGAAGCGGTAGCCGACCCCTGGGTTGGAGCGAGGAGGCGTCGCAACCTCAGCTCCCCGCTTGAGGAGGAGCGACGCTATCTGCTCGGTTACCGCCGGTGGTTTGCGAGCGGCTCCGAGAATGTCGATGTCGACCGTAGGCCGCAGATTGTCGCCGTACTCGAGACCGTGAAGCTGAACCATCAGCCCGCCGATCAGCGACCATTCCCGCTCTGGGCCTAGGCTTTGGGCGAGATCAAGCGCTATCGACCAGAGGCGCCGAGCCTCGGGCGTAACGGGATCGATGGCGATGATCGGAGGGGCCTCAGCCTGGGCCAATGGCATGGCTACCGCCGACCCTTCGCTTTGGGTCGGCGGCTGCGATCGATCTGTCGGAGGAGGTCTTCTCCGACGGCCTTCGAGCGAGCATCGAGTTCGTCCGCCAGGTCTAGTGCCACCGCGGCCCGGGGGGCGAAGGGTCGACCGCTGAGATTCGACCAGATCTCATCAGGGACGGCCCGAAGTCGAACGTTGCAGTCGATTCCGGCGGGGGAGAGAGCGTGCTGGGCGATGAAACCTCCCAGTTTCGACCGAGCGACATAGCCGTCGGCTTCGCGTCCCGACAAGAGCTCCAGGTCGAAAGCGCCCCCTGCGCTTATCCCAGACGGGACGAGCGCATCGTCTTCCAGCACGTAGGGGATCTCTCCGGGATGAGCCCTGTACATGAAGATCTCAGCCCTGTTCCCTAGGCGAGGCGCAAGAGCTTGCAGGCCCTCCAGCGCCAAGGCCCGCTTGAACCGCGACCGAACGCTTGGATCAAGCTGAGGAGCGTCTTCGCCGGAGGCGAGCATCAGCATCGCCCACGTGTTTCGAGAGGTGAAGCGGCGCCCCGCAGGGATCTTCTGCTTTCGTCGTTGCTCCACAGCGTTTCGTTCCACCACCCATCTATTTGCGATCTTTGCGGCGGGTAGTTGTCCTCGGGCTGCCATCAATCGCACGCGGGCAGGGCTTAGGTTCAAGCGGACGGCAGCCTCAGGGATAGAGATTAGATCCTGCATTGATTCAAATATAGCGATTATGCAACTATTGAGTCAAATATTGCGATAGCGCAATATTTCAGTCAATTATCGGAGAGGCCAAGCAGCGGCTTTAAGCCGCTGCCGGGACCAGCTCGCGGAGTTGCTCGGCTTCGGCGACTAGCTCGGCCAGTAGCTCCTCTAGCTGCTGGGATTGCTCGGGGGAGAGTTCTAGACGGCCGTCGTGGTAGAGCTCGGCGGCGCGGGCGACGGGGAGTTCGCGCTCGACGATGCGGCCGCCGAGGGCGCCGAGGACTTTGCGGGTCTCGGCCTGGGCCCAGACGGCGCCGAACATTCCGGTCGAGGCGCCGATGACCGCCGCCGGAGTGCCGGTGAGGGCGCTTTGGCCGGCCGGGCGGGAGGCCCAGTCGAGGGCGTTCTTGAGGACGCCGGGGATCGAGTGGTTGTACTCGGGCGTCGCGACGATGACCGCGTCGGCCTCGCGCATCGCTTGGCGCAGCGCCTCGACCGGCTCCGGCGTTTCCGCCGCTTCGAGGTCGGAGTCGTAGGGCGGGATCTCCCCGAGCCGGTCGAACTCGACCAACTCCGCCCCGGCGGGAAGCCGCTCGGCGGCCTCCCGCAGCAGGGCGTGGTTGTAGGAGTCGCGGCGCAGGCTGCCGCTGATCCCGAGGACCTTCATTACTCGGCCTCCTCGGCGACGAGCTCGAGGTCGACGGAGATCGTCACCGCGTAGTCGAGGACGTCGCCGCCGCTCGGAAGCTGGGCCTGCCAGTCGAGGCCGAAGTCGCGCCGGTCGACCGTCGCCTCGATCGAGAGCCCAATGCGGGCCTTGCCGGCGAGGTCGCCGCCGAGCTGGGCGAAGCGGCCGCTGGCCTCGACCTGGCGGGTCTCGCCGTGGATCTCGAGATCGCCGGCGACGCGCAGGGTGCCGTCCTCGCCGACGCTGAGTTCGGTCGAGCTGAAGCGAAGCTGCGGGAAGCGCTGGGTGTCGAAGAACTCGGGAGAGAGGAGGTGGCCCTTCAGCATCTCCTCCTCGATGGCGATGCTCTCGACCTCGACGGTGCCCTCGAGGCGCGGCTGCTCGCCGCCGGTCAGCTTCGCGTCGTAGCGCTCGAAGCCGCTGCGGAAGGTGGTCACTCCGTTGTGGGTGATGGCGAAGGCGACGTTGGAGTGGACGGGGTCGATGCTCCAAGTCCCTGCCGGGATCTGCTGACTGATCGTCTGGGTGCTCATTGCTCTCTCACTTCCCTCGGTGGTTGATGCTCAAACGGTTGACTCGGAAACAATCTTAGGTGAAAAAGCTTTCTCTGTCAACTATTGCCAGAGCAACTATCTTGTGAGATCATTGAGTCATGACCGAGCAGGCTGAGGTGGCGAGCAAGAACGGCGCAGGGACGGAGCGGGACCCCCACCGTGAGGCATGGATCGCGATGACCCGAACCCATGCGGCCGTCAGCGGTCGCCTGCAGGAGGCGCTCACCGCCGCCGGTCTACCGCCGCTGTCCTGGTTCGAGGTGCTGGCGACGCTGGACCGGGCCCCGGAGCAGCAGATGAAGATGGGGGAACTGGCCGAGGCTCTGGTCATCACCCGAGGCGGGCTGACCAAGCTCGTCGACCGGTTGATCAAG
>JBQCEW010000017.1:0-4180 GCA_051959815.1 Solirubrobacterales bacterium | reverse complement strand
CCACGGCGCCCAGCTCCTCCCCGGCGCCGACTTCGTCCTCGACGCCCTCGACTTCGATTCCCGCCTCGCCCGCGCCGACGCCGTCATCTCCGGCGAGGGTCGCTTCGACTCTCAGAGCCTCGAAGGCAAGATCGTCGGCGCGGTCGGGGCTCGCTGCGCTGACGCCGGCAAACCCCTCCACCTGATCATCGGCGAGAACGCCCTGCGATCGAACCTGCCGGCCCTCGTTTCCTCCGTCTCTACGGCGAGCACCCTGGAAGAACTGCAAAGGGCAGGAGCAGGGGTGCTGCTCCTGCCCTTGAGCTAGGTCGTCTTGCCGACGTTGATCGCTGGAACCACGCGCCTGCGCATTTCGATCTTCACGTCTCTCACCTCCCCACGGAGTGCTATCTAGGTACATGGGGGTACTATGCACAGCAAACGCTGAGCGTTTGTTAAGCCGCGAGGTCCCGACGCTTAAATAGCCAGGCGCCGAGAGCGGCAAGCCCGCAGGCGGCGAGGGTGGCGCCGAAGAAGGCGATGGGGTCGATTCCGTCTTCGATCGCGTTGCCGTAGTACTTGAAGACCGAGGCATAGCGGAGACCGGAGAGGCTGGTGTCGAGGCGGCCGATGAGGTCGACGACGTACATGGCCACCAGCAAGCCGGCGACCGAGCCGGTGACGACGCTGGTGCGCAGGGAGAAGCTGGCGGCGATCGCGCCAAAGCCGGCAAAGAGCAGAGCTAGCGGCCAGACGTTGGCGAAGCCGGCGGCGGCGCGACCGGCGTCGAGGCCCGCGCCAGCGAGCAAGCTGCCGAGGCCGCAGAGGATGCCAGTGACGAGGAGGACCGCGGCGAGCTCGACAGCGGTGGCGAGGAAGCCGGCGAGGACCACGCGGCTGCGCGAGACCGGCGCCGAGAGGAGCACGTCGAGGCGCCCGGATTCGGCGGCGCCGGTGAGGCCGCTGGCGATCGCCCGCACCGCCAGGTAACCCATCGCCAGCGGCACGATCAGGCTCAGCATCTCGGCGTGCAGGTACTGCTCGACATTGGTCAGTTGGCCGATCCCGAACGCTTCCTTCAGACCCTGCGGGTAGCCGTGGATTGCCTTCGAGAGCGATTCTTCGACCGAGGGGTAGATCGCGACGATGAAGGCCGACATCAGGCCGAGCGGCAGCCCCCAGGCGAGGAGCGAGCGGCGGCGGTCCGAGAGGTGGGTGGCAACCAGCGCCGCAACCTGGGCGCGCGGGGACGCCCCGCCGCGCGCGCTCACGCCTCCCCCTCTTCGTAGTAGCCGAGGAAGACCTCCTCCAGCGAGGGGTGGGTCGCTTCGAGGTCGACGACGTGGTGGCCGGCCAGCTCCCGCACCACCGCGTCGAGGTCACCGGCGGCGGTGAAGGTGGCGCGGTCGCCGACGATCTCGAGGTCGGAGACGCCCGGCAGCGCCCGCAGCCGCTCCAGTCCGGCAGGGTCCTCGAGCTGGACCGAAAAGTGCCGCCGTGCCTTGCCGAGCAGGTCGGCCATCCGCTCGACCGCGATCAGCCGCCCGCCGCGGACGATCCCGACCCGGTCGCAGACGCGCTGCACCTCATCGAGCTCGTGCGAGGAGAGGAAGACGGCGCAGCCGCGCTCGCGTTCCTCGGTCACCAGCGCCAGGAACTCCTTCTGCATCAGCGGGTCGAGCCCGCTGGTCGGCTCGTCGAGGACCAGCAGCTCGGGGCGATGGAAGACGGCGAGGATGAGGCCGATCTTCTGGCGGTTGCCGCGCGAGAGCTGCCCCAGCGGCCGGTCGAGGTCGGCGCGGAAGCGCCGCGCCAGCTCGGCGGTGCGGGGGGCGCCGTCGAGGCCGCGCAGGCGCGAGAGCAACCGCACCGCCTCCCGCCCCGTCGCCTCGCGACCGAAGCCGAAGTCACCGGGCAGGTTCCCCAACCGGCTACGGATCGCGACGCTCTCCCGACGGCTGTCGAGGCCGAAGATCCGTGCCGAACCCGAGGTCGGATGGATCAGGTCCAGCAGCGTCCGGATCGTCGTCGTCTTCCCCGCCCCGTTCGGCCCGAGGAAGCCGAACACCTCCCCCGGCCGTACTTCGAAGCTGACGTCCTCGATCCCGCGGTGGCGCCCGTAGCGCTTGCTCAGTGCCTCCGTCTCGATCGCGGGTTGGTCCGCCGCCACGCCGGGATTATGGACCGCGATTCGGCGTGGCGACCGCGGTTAGCTGCCGAAGACGGCCTCTAGCTCGGCGAGCTTGGACTCGATGCCGGCGCTGACGCCGTCGCAGATTTCGTGCACGCCGGGATCGGAGATCCGGTAGAGGGAGCTGGTGCCGCGCTTGCGGCGGGCGACGAAGCCCTCGGCGAGCAGGGCCGAGAGATGCTTGGAAACGTTCTGCTGGGAGGTACCGAGCGCCTCGGTGATCTCCCCCACCGAGGCCTCTTCGCGGTTGCGCAGAAGGTCGAGGATGCGCAGGCGGGTCGGGTCGGAGAGAGCGCGAAAGCGGCGGGCGATCAGCTCGGCTGCGTCGGGATTCAACGGGCTTTGCATTTTCTCTGTTATTGTACCTTCTACAACTGTTAAGTTGTGTAGCTGAGAAGCTGTAGAGTTGTAGAGAGGAGAACAAGGTGTCTGTTCAGGTCGCACCAACTTTGAAGCATCCGCCGGTGGAAGCAAAGGCGAAGCTCGGGCCGATCGGGCGACTCGGTCGTCTTGCCGCCACCCACCGCGCCGCCACCTTCTCGATCTGGGCAGTGATCGCGGTCGCTCTCGGCTTCCTCGCCCCGCGAGCCGAGACCGCCCTCTCCGGCGCCGGCTGGGAAGCGACTGGCTCGGAGTCGGTCGAAGTGCGCAAGCAGGTCGACGCCGCCTTTGGCGGAGCGGGGGCCTACGGGCTGCAGGTCGCGATCCACTCCGACCGCCTGGGCGCCGGCGAACCGCGCTTCCAGCGCTCGGTCGCCTCCGTCGAACGCCTCCTCGCCGCCGACTCCGCCGTCGGCAAGGTCGTCTCACCGGAAGCCGGCGTCTCGGTCTCCCGCGACGGTCACACCGCCGTCGTCCGCGCCACCGCCGCCAAGGACCCGAACGCGATGGTCGGCGCCGCCGGCGATCTGAAGTCGGAGCTCGCGAGCGCTGCGGCGCCGGGGGTCGAAGCCCACCTCACCGGCCCCGCCGGAATGTGGTCCGACTTCAACGAAGCCAACAAAGAAGCGATGATGAAGTCCGAGCTCTTCTCCTGGCCGGTGACGCTGGCGATCCTCGTCCTCGCCTTCGGCTCACTGGTCGCCGCCGGCCTGCCGCTGATGCTCACCATCACCGGCCTCGTCCTCTCCGCCGGCGTCCTCTACCTCGGCACCCTGCTCTTGCCAATCTCGATCTGGGCAATGAACTTCGCGATGATGTTCGCGCTCGCGCTCGGCATCGACTATGCGCTCTTCGTCGTCATGCGCTTTCGCAACGCCCTCTTCGGCCAGCGGCTCGAGCCGGCCGAGGCGGTGGCGACGACGATGGACACCGCCGGCAAGGCGGTCCTCTTCTCGGGCCTCACCGTGCTGGTCTCGCTGGCCGCGGTGATGCTCGTCCCCAGCCCGGCCTTCCGCTCGGTCGCGCTCGGGATCATGATCTCGGTCCTCTTCGTCCTCGCCGCAACGCTGACTCTGCTGCCGGCGGTGCTGGCGAAGCTCGGTCCGCGGGTCGACAGGCTCTCTCTCCCCTGGGCCCACTCCGGTGACCACCGCTCGCCGCGCTTCGCCCGCTGGGGAGAGCTGCTCTGGCGACGGCCGCTGGTCTTCGGCGGCCTGGCGCTGGTCACGCTGGTCGCGCTGGCGCTGCCGGTCCTCGGCCTGCGCACCGGCATGCCTTCGATCAAGGTCGTGCCGCAGGGCGACAGCTCGCGCGTCGGCTACGAACAGGTGAGCGCGGCCTTCGGGCCTGGCGCGCCAGGACTGCTGCAGGTGACGGCGCCGGCCGCGCAGGCGAAGCGGGTCGCGGCGCAGCTCGGCGACGAACCCGGGATCGCGATGGCGCTGCCGCCGCGCAACGGGCGCGACGGCCTGGCGCTGATCGAAGCGATCCCCACTGCCGCCCCCTCGACCACGGCCTACGCCGACACTCTCGACCGCCTGCGCGCGCAGCTGCCGCCGCATCGCACCGTCGTCTGATTCACAGCTCGTTCACAACTCCTTTACAAGTGCGCGGGGGTCCGGCCGTGGG
>JBQCEW010000016.1:0-6908 GCA_051959815.1 Solirubrobacterales bacterium | reverse complement strand
TACGCCGGCGACGTGCACGGCTCGCGAGTGTGCTGGAAGAAATTCATCAACGCAGCCGCGCATTACCCCGCCGATGTCCTGGTGATGGGCGGGGACCTCACCGGCAAGGCCCTGGTCCCGATCGTGCGCGAAGGCGACGGCTCCTACAGCGCCCGGGTGATCGGCGAGCAGCGGGTGGCACGGACCGCTGAGGAGCTGGATCAGGTGCAGCAGGCGATCTCGACCAACGGGATGTATCCCTTGATCGTCGACCTGGACGAAGCACGACAGCTCAGCGAGGACGCTGCCCGGCGCGAGCAAGTCTTCGAGGAGGCCTTGCTGGACGAGTTGCGGCTCTGGGTGGAGCTCGCCGACGAACGACTCGCCGACACCGATGTCTGCGCCTACGTCATCCCGGGCAACGACGACCCTTGGGCGATCGACGAGGTGCTGGCCAGCGGTCACAGCGTCGTCCCCTGCGACGAAAAGATGGTCAGGGTGGGGCCGCACGAGATGGTCTCATTCGGCTACTCCAACCCAACGCCTTGGAAGACGCCGAGGGAGCTCGACGAAGACGAGATCTATGCGCGTTTGAAGCGCCTGACTGAGCAGTTGGAGAACCCCGAGCGAGCAATCTTCAACATCCACGTGCCGCCTTGGGAGAGCAGTCTCGATACCGCCTTTGAGGTCGACGACGAACTCCGGTATGTGACCAAGGGGGGACGGCCGCATGAGGTCCCAACCGGCAGTCGGGCGGTGCGGGAGATCATTGAAGAAACGCAGCCGCTGCTCAGCCTCCACGGTCACATCCATGAGAGCAAGGGCGTGACGAAAATCGGCCGTACGGTGGCGATCAATCCGGGGTCCGATTACGGTAGTGGTCACCTGGACGGATGCCTGGTGCACTTAGCGCCGGAACGTGTAGTCAATCAGTACTTGGTCTCGGGTTAACGATGAAAGGGAAAGGGAGAAGATGACCGAGCTGGGGGAGAAAGCGCCGGCGTCAGCCACGCCGTCGGGAATCTACGCGCGTAAAGCGACGGGGTTGGTGCGAGAAGTCTCGCCGTTCTCGACCTTTGTCTTCAACATGGCGGATCAACCGACCTCGGCGTTCCTGGCGATTTCCATTTTCTGGACGCTCGGCGTGTTCATTGGCGGCTCAATCTGGCTGGGCTTTGCGATGACCCTCGTTACCGCGATAGCGATCGCGGTTTGTTACGGGCTCTTCACCTCGGCGATTCCCCGCAGCGGTGGCGACTACGTTCTCGTTGGCCGGGTGACCCACCCGATCATCGGCTTGGTGTCGTCCTTTTTCTGGACCACGGGTGTGATCCTCTCGGTTGCCTTCATCGCGCTGGCGTTCGTGACCGTGGGTCTGGGTCCGTCGTTGTCGGCAATCGGGCTCGTCAGCGGCCACCACTCGTTGGTCACCGCAGGTAATGATGTCGCCAACAGCCAGGGTTGGCAGTTCGGGCTGGGGAGCGCGCTTATCCTCGGCTCCTCGTTCCTCCTCGCCGGCGGCTGGCGCTGGACGACCCGAATCATGAACGGGCTCTGGGCGCTGATGATGCTTGGGCTCGCGACCGTCTTCTTCGTGCTCCTCTTCAAGAGTCAGCACGGGTTCGTCAACAGCTTCAACGAGTTCTCCCGCTCGATTACCGGCGAACGGGACACCTACCACTCCGTCATCGCCAACGCCCGCCAGGAAGGGATTCAGTTCAACCCCGCTTTCAGCATGAATAACACCTGGCCGGTCTGGGCGGCGATATCCAGCCTCTCGCTGTACGCCTGGGTTTCCATCTACATCTCCGGCGAGGTCCGCCGCGCCCGCGACATCACCCAGGTGAAGGTGATCGGGGCGGCCAGTGCCCTCCACATCGGCATCGGGGTGGTTATGGCGATCCTCTTCTTCGACAAGTTCGGCCACGACTTCTTTGTCGCCATTAACGCGCTCAGCATCAACGAATCGGCGAAATACCCCTTCGCTGTGGCCCCCTATTACACGTTCCTAGGAGCCATTGCGGGCGGTAGCACCGCGCTCACCTACTGGCTCTTCATCCCCTTCACGGCTGCTTATGCGCTGTTCATGCTTCCCCAAATCACGATGGTGGTGCGCACCTTCTTCGCCTGGGCGCTCGATGGTCTGCTCCCCTCGCGCCTCGCCCAGGTCTCTCCACGGACCCACGCCCCCAACTACGCGATCGGCGTCACCGTCATCCTCAGCATCGCCGTGCTCGGCTGGGCCGTGAAGAACGGCGAAAGCTTCTACGAAATCCTGTACGAGGCGGTGTTGATGCAGTTCGTGACGATGATCCTGTTGGGCCTTGCGGGGATCCTGTTGCCGTATCGGCGCCCCGATGCCTGGCGCGCTTCCGCCACTACGCAGCGTTTTCTTGGCCTTCCGGTCGTGGCTTGGGCGGGAGCGTTGGTGGCGATTCTTCTCTCCGGCCTCTTTGCGATCTACATGCGGTATCCCGACCTAGGCCTCAACAAGGGCCACTTCTTCCGCGACGCCGCAATCGTTCTCGGGGCGTCCCTTCTTACCTTCTTCATCGCCCGCGCAGTCCGTCTCCGGCAGGGCGTCGACGTCGATAAACTGGCGGCGGAGATTCCGCCCGAGTAGTGACGGAAGCGGAGGCAGCGCCGCTTGCGGACCCCGTCGCCGAGGGGCAGCGGGTGGCAGAAGCTGCCGCTCAGGCGGGCTTTCCGCTCCGGCTGTTGGGAGGTGTGGCCGTCGCGATTCTTTGTCCCAGCAGTCGCCAGCCACCGCTGGCACGACAGTACGGCGACATCGACTTCGCCACCACCGGGGCTGCCAGAGACAAAGTGGCCCAGTTGATGGAGTCACTCGGATACAAGAGTGACAAAGAGTTCAACATGCTGCATGGCCATCGCCGCCTTACCTTTTGGGACGACCGTAACGAACGTCAGCTCGACATATTCGTCAACGAGGCAAACCTGTGTCACCGCATCAACCTGAAGATGCGCCTTGAGGTGGTACCGCTGACGCTCTCTTTGGCCGACCTGGCCATACTGAAGCTGCAGGTGGTCGAGACCAACGAGAAGGATTACCTCGACATTTGTGCGATTTTCACCGATCACGACCTGACGGAGGACGAGAGCGGCGTCAATGTCACTTATCTAGCCGATCTTGCCGCCTCTGACTGGGGCCTTTGGCGAACCCTGAACATGGTCGCCGAACGCAGTGAACGGTTCGCCCTAGAGCTTTCCGGCTTCAAGGTAGGACAACTCGTCGCTGATCGCCTGCGGCGCCTGCGTAAAGAGTTGGACCGCGCCCCAAAGACGCGTGGCTGGAAGTTGCGCTCTCGGATTGGGGATCGAAAGCGCTGGTACGAGCTTCCCGAAGAGGTGCATTGAGAGGGGTCATGTCACACTCTTTGGATAGTCTCGCCTGTGTGAACCGGCTGACCAATCGTCGCGAGAAGGGCCAAAATTGACTCGGCCACGGCGAGGGGAGCCGCGGGCGAGGACGAAGATCCTCGAGGCCAGCCGCAAGCTGTTCGCGCGGCGCGGATTCTCCGAGACTTCGATGGGCGACATCGCGCGAGCCGCCCAGGTGGCGCGGGCGACCGTCTACAACAATTTCGACGACAAGCAGGACATCCTCGCGGTGATCATCAGGGATTACCTGGCCGGTTATGCCCAGATTCCGCAGAAACTGCGTGAGCACGCCCGCTCCGGACAAACCTCTTTCGACCTGGTCGAAGAGATGGTTCGCGAGGCGCTTAGCTGGAAAGTCCAGAACGCGGATTTGCGCCCGATCGTCGCGGTGGCGAGGAGCTCTCGCAGCTCCGGCTGGGAGGAGGCGAATAAAGCTGCCGATGACGCGATGCTGAACTGGATCATGACCGTGCACGCCGCGGATGAGTCCGCCGGGTTGATCAGGGACGACGTTGACCTCGAGTTCGGCGTCCGTGCCACGTATTGGATGATCGAGGCCTTCATCGTCAGCTTCGATGTCTCCTCCGACGAGAGGGAGATCAACCGGGCTGCCCACCAACTGGCGCTGCTCCACTGGTACGCGATCTGCAAGGTTCCTCCCGAGCAGGCGCCGCAGAGCCCTTTGGGCAGACAGTCACCTGCAGGCGCATAGACAGGTTGTCCAGTTCGCTACCCTGAAAGGGTGGTTCCTGCACCAGATCATGTCAAGGTAGATCTGGCCCACCTGATCCATCCCCTGACCGATCACTCCCGGTTGCCCCAGGACGAGCCGCTGGTTCTCGTGCGCGGCGAAGGGTGCGAGCTGGTCAGCAAGGACGGCCGCCGTCTGATCGACGGCATGGCAGGGCTGTGGACGGTGAACCTGGGCCACGGCAGGGACGAGCTGATCGAGGCCGCGGTGCGGCAGCTTGGGGAGCTCCCCTATGCCTCCACCTTCGGCGGTGTCTCCTCGCCTCCCGCGATCGAGCTCGCCGGAAGGATTGCCGAGCTCGCGCCTTCCGGTCTCAGCGGTGTCTTTTTTGCCTCTGGCGGCAGCGAGGCGAATGAGACCGCAATCAAACTGGCGCGGCGCCACTGGATTCGCCGCGGGAAGCCGGAGAAATCGATCCTGCTTGCCCATGACCGCGGGTACCACGGGTTGACCGGCAGGGCCACCACGGCGACGCGGCTGAAGCCCTATCACGGCGACTTCGGGATCGAAGCGCCAGACATCTACGAGGTTCCCGCTCCGTACGCCTACCGCTGCGCTGCTGGAACTCCCTGTGAGCCGGAGACCTGCCCCATCTGCACCGGCGTGGCGCTCGAGCGGAGGATCGATGAGCTGGGCGCCGATCGCGTCGCCGCCGTGATCGTTGAGCCGGTCTTCGGCTCGGGCGGCGTGATCGTGCCGCCGCCGGGATATCTGCGACGCCTGCGCGAAATCTGCGACCGCAACGAGCTGCTGCTGATAGTGGACGAGGTGATCACTGGCTTCGGTCGCACCGGTGCCTGGTTCGCCTGCGAGCACGAAGGCGTCTCACCGGACCTGATCACCTTCGCCAAGGGCGTGACCGGCGGCTATGTCCCTCTCGGCGGTGTCATCGTCAGCGACGAGTTATGGGACGACCTCCGCGATCCGGGGCAGAGTCCCGGCGTCCTCATGCACGGGTTCACCCACTCAGGTCACCCAGTGGCCTGCGCGGTCGCCCTCGCGTGCATCGACGTGATCGAGCGCGAGGAATTGCTGTTGCGGGTGCGGGAGGCAAGCGAGACCCTCTCGGAGCTCGCCGCGCCTCTGCGCGATCACCCCGAAGTGGGGGAGGTGCGGCAGCGCGGGTTGATGATGGGTATCGAGTTGGTCGCCGACCCAAAAACGCGTCAGCGCTGGCCGCTGGAAGCCACTCGCGGCGGCCGCGCCGCTGCCGAGGCGCGCCGCCGCGGGCTGCTGACGCGGGCGCTTCTCGACGACATCCTTTGCCTGGCGCCGCCTTTCACGATCTCGGACGAGACGATGGGGCGGATGGTGGAGATCCTGGCCGAAAGCATCGAGGGCACCAGGACCTCCACTTCCCAGTTTGCCTCAGGAGTCTGAGCTAACGGAGGTACCTTTCTGCGCCTTCCTTGGCTTCTTCCAGGCCTTTTTCGGCTTGAGCCTTTCCTTCTTCCACGCCCTTTTCGGCTTTCTCGCGCGCCTTTTCGATCTTCTTCTTAAGTTCGCCGTTGATGTTCTTTTCGGCCTGTTTCTTGGCTTCTTGGAGGCCCTTCTTGCCTTCTTCGGCGCCTTCCTTGACGGCTTCTTCGACTTTCTTGGCGCCTTCTTGGACTTCCTGCTTGGCCTGATTGGTGTTGGTTTCGCTGTTGCTGCTGCCGCAACCGGACCAGACAACACCGCCGGCGGCGATCGCGATCACGGCAAGCGCCGGACCGATGGCGCGGAACTTCATCGTCATGTGCACGCTCCCGATTATTTGCTGATTGACGTGGTGGAGGCAGTGAATCAGACGCCCCCGCGGACGTGGCAGCTTCTTCGCAGGGGTTCCGGGCTGATCAGCCGGTGGGATTCGAAGCGGAAGCGGGCGCGGGCAAAGGGGAAGACCCCGCCGGGAAGGCCAGCGGGAGCGCTGCAGGCGGCGGAGACGTAGCTGCGGCGCCTGCCGGCGAAGGAGTAGCGGCGAGCGATCGAGAGGTCGATTTCGGTGATCGAGCCGAGGCCGCCGCCGAGTCGGGGAATCCGCGAGCGGAGGATCGTCCCGAATTGCCCGTCCGCTTTGTGCCCGATCGTCAGTGGTACCACGAGCGTCAGCCGGACGGGAGCTTCGACGAAGAAGTGGAGGAGCAGCGCCGGCTTGCCGTGATGGCGGCTGTTGAAAGCGAGGATTTCTCCGCCCGCGGGGACCTCGCCGCCGAGGTTGACCTGGGCCTGGAAGTGGCCATGACCGACCAGCGCCGCTCCACAGCGAGCGAGGGCCTGGCCGGTGCTGGTCGACTGCAGCGACGGACTCGAACACACCTGCAGTCCCTTCGTCGAGATGTGCCCGTTGCGGTTCAGTTCCACTTCCAGCATCCGCAGCGGGGGCGGGTGACTGCCGTCGGTGGTACTGATCGCGCCGTGGACCTGGATCGTGACCGGAGCCGGCCGGCTGCGCGGGAGTGCCTGGGGGGAGAAGCTGGCGTTGAAGTTGACGCGCAGATCGTCCTTCTGCACGACGACGGCCTGGGAGGCGGTGGCGCCAGCGGTAGCGAGCAACCCAATCAATACCGCTATGGCAAGGCGACGTTTCATCCTCACTTGGCGAGTCTAGGTGCTCGATTCTGCGGCTGAGGTTGAGCGATGGTTGTGCTCAGTCGCGCTCGGAATCGCCGAGGCGGGTGATGCGTTCGGCGCGTTCGCGCGCTTCTTCGCCCGCCTCCCGCGTCGCCGCGATTGCCTCTTTGCCCGCCGCCGCCAGGCCCTCGCTCGGCTTGCCGCCGACGATGTCGCGGAAGGC
>JBQCEW010000015.1:0-5647 GCA_051959815.1 Solirubrobacterales bacterium | reverse complement strand
CGTCGGCTAGGCCGACGTCGCCCCGCCTCCTTTCATCACCAATAGATCGCCTGTAGGGGCGGGGCTCATTGGGGTGGCCCCCGCCCCTTCGGCACGCCTGGGGGCGGCGCTCCCAGGCGTGCCTAGTCGCGCGGCGGGCGTTTGACTTCGTAGCGGTGGGATTTCGTTGCGTAGGAGTTCCCCTCGCAGAGCTGGGCGGGGGTGGTGTTCAGCGCGCCGGCGAGTTTGACGATCGTCGCCAGTCGTGGCTCACGGCCCGCCCGCTCGAGCAGCGAGACCTCGGTGCGGTGCAGGTCGCACAGGTAGCCGAGCTCTTCTTGGGAAACGCCGGCTTCGGTTCTGATCCGGCGGAGGTTGATCGCGAAACGCTCTTGTGGGGTCATCTGGCGGGCATCATCTGCGGTTGCGGACAGAAGCTCTACAGACAGAATACTACATCAAGCTTGCACTCGCTTCAGGTTTCGCTACCTTGCCGGAAGAGGGCGTAATTACGGTCACGCCTTTTTTACACAGAAAGCGTTGAGCAGCAACCAGTCATGTGTTATACCCCTGCGACCAATTGGACTAGCGCCGAGGGATCGGCGGCAAAGGAGGAGCAATGAGTGACGCGGTCAAGCCGCATCTCACCGAGCCCTATGGGCCCCGGACGGACTCCTGTGCCACCGAACTCACCTGTCGTGACTGCGGCTACACGACGCCGCTCCTGGACCGGGCCTTCAAGTGCCCGCGTTGCGGCGAAGGGCTGGACGTCGACTACGACTACGACCGCGCCAAGGCGGCGATCGCCGAGCGGGGCCTGGAGGGGCGGCCGTGGAACGTCTGGCGCTTCGAGGAGCTGCTGCCGATCGTCAGCCGCCGCGCCCAGCAGCGGGTCGCCCAGTTCGCCGGCAAAACGCCGCTGATTCATGCCGAGCGGCTCGGCGCCGAGCTCGGCCTCAGCAACCTCTACCTCAAGGACGACTCGACCAACCGGCCCTCGCTCTCCTACAAGGACCGGGTCGTCGGGATGGCGATCGCGCGCCTGCTCGAGCGGGGCAAGGACGAGGTCGGCTGCGTCTCGACCGGCAACGTCGGCACCGCCGTCGCCTCGCTGGCCGCCCAGGCGGGCGCCAGGCCCTACATCTTCTACCCGGGCAACATGGAGAAGGGGAAGGCCAAGGCCTGCCGGGCGATGGGGGCGCAGGTGATTCAGCTCGACGCCAACTACGACCAGGCCAACCGCGCCTGCCGCGAGCTGGCGCTGGCGACCGGGATGGAGTTCGCCAACATCACCCTGCGGCCGTTCTACGCCGAGGGGGCGAAGACGATGGGCTTCGAGGTCGTCGAGGAGCTGGGCTGGAAGGCGCCGGACCACTTCGTCATCCCCGCTGCCGGCGGCACGCTCTCCTCGCGCGTTCACAAGGGCCTGCTGGAGCTGGAGAAGGTCGGCCTCGCCGAGACCGCCGGTTCGAAGATCAACATCGCCCAGGCGAGCGGCTGCTCGCCGATCGCGACCGCGATCACCGGCGGCGGCGAGATCGTCACCCAGACGCCGGAGACGGCGGCGCACTCGCTGGCGATCGGCGCCCCCGGCGACGGCAACCTCGTCGTCGACGCGGTCCGCTCCCGCGGCGGCTCGGCGGCGGCGGTCTCCGACGAGGAGATCTTCGGCGCAATCGACCTGCTCGGCCAGACCGAGGGCATCCTCACCGAGCCCGCCGGCGGCACCACGATCGCCTCGACGGCGCGGCTGGCGCAGGAAGGGAAGATCGGCCCCGACGAGGTCGTCGTTGCGGTGATCAGCGGCAACGGCCTGAAGACGCTTCAAGAGCATCCGGACAAGCCCTGGCCGGAAATGGTCCCCTGCGAGGTCGGGGCGATGGAGGCGATGCTCAACGACTTTCGCCAGGCAGCCGCGGCCGCGCTGCACTGAGCGGAAGGGGTGAGCGAGCTACCTCACGTCGAGGGGGTGACGCACCACCGGGTTCGCGCCCGCGGGATCGAGTTCCATTACGCCGAAGCGGGTTCGGGCGAGGACGTCGTCCTCTGCCTGCACGGCTGGCCGCAGCACTGGTACGAGTGGCGACACCTGATGCCGGCGCTGGCCGATGGCCACCGGGTCATCGCCCTCGACCTGCGTGGCTTCGGCTGGTCGGATGCGCCGGCGGACGGCTATGAGAAGGAGAATCTGGCCAGCGACGTGCTGGCCGTCCTCGACGAGCTAGGGATCGAGCGGGTGAAGCTGGTCGGGCACGACTGGGGCGGCTGGATCGGCTTCCTGCTCTGCCTGCGCGAGCCGCGCCGCTTCGAGCGCTACCTCGCGCTCAACATCCTGCCGCCGTGGACGAGCATGCGGGCGATGGCGCCCCACCTCTGGCGCTTCTGGTACCAGTGGCTGATCGCCAGCCCCGGTCTCGGCTACCGCCTCCACCGCAGCGGTAGGTTCGTCCCGAAAGTCCTGGTTGGCGGCTCCGTGCGGCGCGAGGCCTGGGACGACGCCACCATCCACGCCTTTTCCGACACCTTCACCGAGCCGGCGCGAGCGCGGGCAGCGGTGCAGATGTACCGCGTCTTCAACCTGCGCGAGGCGCCGGCGATGGCCCGCGGCCGCTACGCCAAGGCCCACCTCACCGTCCCAACCCTGCTCCTCTTCGGCACCGGCGACGCCGCCCTCAACCACAAGATCCTCACCGGCTACGAACGCCACGCCGACCAAATGACCGTCGAGAAAATCGACGACTGCGGCCACTTCATAGCCGACGAGATGCCCGACCTCGTCACCGAAAAAGCTCGAACCTTCTTCAGCTCCTGATCCGCGCCTCCTCGAGGTCCAAGTCCCGCTCGATCTGCCGCATAGTCTCGTTCCGCAGCCGCCCGACCCGCCGCAGCCCGAGCAACTCCTCGCGCTCGATCCCGATCAGCTCCCGCCGCAGCTCCCCGTAGTCGGCGATCCGCTGTTCGCGGGCGGCGGCCTCGGGATCCTCGCCGCCGAGCACCGCCTGGCACATGCGGAAGCGGGCGCGGTAGAGGTCGCGCAGCCGCTTCAACTGGGACTCGCTGGCGCGCTCCTCGTCCTCCATCTCGTCGATCCGGTCGAGCGCCGACTGCGCCGCCTCCATCCGCGCCACCGCCTCTTCGTCGGACCAGCGGCGCGGCTCCTCCAGCCGTAGTGCCCTGACGATGAACGGCAGCGACAGGCCCTGGACGACGAGCGTGACCAGGATCAGAGCGAAGGTGAGGAAGATGATCTGGGGGCGGGCCTCGACGCTGAGAGGGACCGCCAGCGCGGCCGCCAGGGAGACGGCACCCCGCATGCCGCTCCAGCCGATCGCGAAGCGCTCGCCCGCCGTGTCGCCCGCGTCGCCGCGCATCGCGAAGACGAAGGCGAGGCGGACGAGGGTCGAGGCGATGGCGATCGCCGCCACCGGCCAAAGCAGCTCGCTAACGCCGGAGGAGGATTCGTTGAGCGTGTCGACGATGTCCGGCAACTGCAGGCCGAGGAGGACGAAGAGGGTGATCTCGAGGCCATAGACGAGGACGCTCCAGAAGGCGACGGCGCTGAGGCGGATGTCGGCGTCGAGCGAGCGGTGCGAGCGATAGCCGCCGTAGAGTCCGCCGACGACGGCGGCGAGGATGCCGGAGACGTGCAGCTCCTCGGCGCCGATGTAGGCGCCGTAGGCGGTGAGGACCGTGAGCACGATCGAGAGGCCGGCGTCGCTCTGGCGGCGGACGACGAGGTCGGAGATAACACCGACGGCGAGACCGACCGCGATCCCGCCGAGAGAGACGCCGACGTATTCGAGCGCGGCGCTGCCGAAACTGAAGGCGCCGCCGGTCGCCACCCCGACGGCGATCCGGTAGAGGACGAGGGCGGTGCCGTCGTTGATCATCGACTCCCCTTCGACCAGCAGCCGCACCCGCTCGGGGCCGCCGAGGCGGCGGAAGATCGAGGTCGCGGCGACCGCGTCGGTGGGGGCGAGGACGGCGCCGAGGATCGCCGCCTCGGCCCAGCCCAGCTCCGGCACCAGCGCGTGGGCGACGACGGCCACCGCGGCGGCGGCGACGAAGACGAGCCCGACCGCGAGCAGCGCCAGCGGCCGCATCACCGCCCGCAGCTCCAGCGGCGAGGTGCGCCAGCCCGCTGCGTAGACCAGCGGCGGCAGGAAGACGAGGAAGATCGTGTCCGGGTCCAGTTCGACGTCCGGCAGCCCCGGGACGAAGGCGATCGCGAGGCCGCCGAGGACGAGGACGATCGGCGCCGGGATTTTGCCGTAGTCGGCGAGCCGCACCAACAGCGCGGCGGCGAGGATGAGGACGAAGACCGACTCGATGTTGTTCATCGAGCACATAACATCGGGTCCGGTGGCGGAACGGCTTTCACCCCCTCTCGAAGACCTCGACCACGTCCGCGGCGAGCGGGGGGCGCCGCTGGAGCTGGTGATGTTCGGCGACTTCCAGTGCCCGTTCTGCCTCGGCGCGCAAAAGAGCCTGCGGCGGGTGCGCGAGCGGCTGGGGGAGAGGTTGCTTTTCGCCTTCCGGCATCTGCCAATCCCAGAGCGCCACCCGCTGGCGATGCTGGCAGCGGAAGCGAGTGAGTCGGCCGCTGCCCAGGGGAGGTTCTGGGAGTACTACGACGCCCTCTACGCGAACCAGCCGAAGCTCTCACGGGAGACGATGCTGGAGGTGGGGCGTGAGCTCGGTCTCGATGCCGAGCGGATCGCGGCGGACCTCGACTCGGGCGCCCACCGCGACCGCATCGCCCGCGACCTCGCCTCCGCCGAGGCCAGCGGCGCCACCGGCACCCCGACCTTCTTCGTCAACGGCGAGCGCTTCTTCGGCGCCTATGACGCCAGCTCGCTGATCGAGGCGCTGGAGGGCACCGCCGGGTGAAGGCGCTGGTCCAGCGCGTCAGCCAGGCAGCGGTCGACGTCGAGGGGGAGCGGGTCGCGCAGATCGGCCCGGGGATGCTGGTCCTGCTCGGCGTGGGGGTGGGCGACGGGGAGGAGGAGTGCGATCGACTCGCTGCCAAGGTCCAGAAGCTGAGGATCTTCGACGATGCCGAAGGGCGAATGAACGAGCCGCTCGGCGAGCGCGAGGTCCTCTGCGTCAGCCAGTTCACCCTCTACGGCGATGCCCGCCGCGGCAACCGCCCCAGCTACGTCTACGCCGCGCGGCCGGAGGTCGCCGAGCCCCTCTACGACCGCTTCTGCGAGCGGCTGGGGGCGAAGAAGGGCTTTTTCGGCGCCTGCATGGGGGTCGCCCTGGTCAACGACGGGCCGGTGACGCTGATGCTGGAGATTCCACCTTCTAGTGAGCCGTCAGCCTGAACGAGCGCCGGGCGAGGATGGTTGCCTCGGCCAGGCGCTGCGGCCGCGTCTTCCCGCTTACCGAGTAGGCGAGGGTGAGCCAGCGGTTGCCACGGACGGCGTAGAGGGTGCTGTAGGCGGGGATCCAGCTAGCGAAGTGTTCGCCGGCCGCCCGGTCGCCGACGCCGCGAACGTGGTGTGGCACCTTCCGTGGGTCGGGAGCGTTGAACTGCACCTGCTCGGCCATCCGGTTTTCGTACCGCTGCCGCGCCGCGTAAGCCGTGTCGAGCGAGACCGAGACGTGCACGCCGCGCCCCTCCACTTCGCAGCGCGAGTTGGGTGGCGTCGGCTCGGATCGATGG
>JBQCEW010000014.1:0-4196 GCA_051959815.1 Solirubrobacterales bacterium | reverse complement strand
CCTCGAAAGCCCGCTCGACTCGACCGGCCTTGAGACCTGGGG
This sequence comes from Solirubrobacterales bacterium, assembly GCA_051959815.1. Classification (GTDB taxonomy): domain Bacteria; phylum Actinomycetota; class Thermoleophilia; order Solirubrobacterales; family 70-9; genus VAYN01. The sequence goes on along the minus strand of JBQCEW010000014.1, from coordinate 4,154 downwards.
CGAACCCGGTCCGGGCCAGTGGATCACCGTCTACGCCAACGCCGAACACGCCTGGATGGTCGTCGCCGGCATCGCCTTCGACACCGTCGGCGGCCCTGGTCCCCGCTGGCACGACCCGTGGGTCGACTCGCCGGAAGGGTTCGTCGCCCGGCATCCGGCCGGCTACTGAGCCGCCGCCGCGACCTTTACCCTGCATTTAGCCGCGCTTCATAGTTTTCCGCCGCGACGCCCCACCCTGCCGCCACCCAGCAATTTGAACTCCAAGCGCCGAAACCTCATCATCCCGGCTGTCATCCTCGGGATTCTCTTCCTGATCGTGGCGATTATTTATTTGGTCGAGCCCGCCGGCTCGCTGCCCTCGTTCTTCCCCGGCCACGAGTCCGGCTCCAGCCACCACCACTTCAAGCACGGCATCGCCGCCTTCGTCCTCGCTCTGGGCTGCTTCACCTTCGCCTGGTTTCAAAGCGGGCCGCAGACGAACGCGGACGCCTGATCCGTTAGTCCCCCATGGAACCGATCTCCTACTTCCAGGCGCTGGTGCTCGGTGCCCTGCAGGGAATCGCCGAGCCGTTCCCGATCTCCAGCCTCGGCCACGCGGTGATCTTCCCGAAGCTGTTCGGCTGGGATATCCACCAGAACGACAACTTCTTCCTCGCCTTCCTCGTCGCCACCCACTGCGCCACCGCGATCGTCCTCTTCTTTTTCTTCTTCGAGGACTGGATGCGGATCTTCCGCGGCATGGGCCGCTCGCTGCAGGAACGGCAGATCCGCGACGACGACCCCGACGCGCGGCTGGGCTGGGTGATCGTGATCGGCACCATCCCCGCCGGCATCCTCGGCCTCCTGCTCGAGCACCCGCTGCGGACCCTTTTCGCCTCGCCGACCACGGCGGCGATCTTCCTTACGGTCAACGGCGTCCTCCTGCTCCTGTTCGAGCGGCTGCGACGGCGGCCGCCGCGGCCGGGCGATGCCGAAGGCGACGCGGATCCGCGGATCGCGCGGATGAGCTTCAAACAGGCGTTCGCGATCGGGACCGCCCAGGCCGCGGCGCTCATCCCCGGCATCTCCCGCTCCGGCGTGACGATGGGCGGTGGCCTGCTGACCGGGCTCTCGAACGAGGACGCCGCCCGCTACGCCTTCCTGCTGGCAACGCCGATCATTGGCGCCGCCGGCGTCCTGAAGTTGCCGGAACTGATGGGCTCGGCGGGCGACGGCGTGCGCGGCCAGGCGCTGGTCGGGGCGATCGCCGCCGCCGTCACCACCTACTTTGCGGTCAAATTCCTGCTGCGCTTCTTCGAGACCAATCGGCTCAGCCCGTTTGGGATCTACTGCATCCTGATGGGCATTTTCTGCGTGGCCGTCTTCTCGCTATAGGTCAGCGCTCTGACCACCTAGAGCCGGTTGTCACGAGCCTTTTCCGGGTATCTGAAGGGCAGCTTGGGAGGCGCCTTCTAGGGGTCTACGGAAGGAGTCGTCATGGAGTCTGCATCTGTCCCGCGGCACGAGGTGCCGGGCCGGGACTTCCCCAGCCGCGCGCCGCGGCGGGAACCCGCCTCCGAAGGTTCGGTCGGCTGGAAACCGGCCGATCCCGGCCCGCTCGGGCTCGCCGCCTTCGCCCTCACCACCTTCGTGCTCAGCATGTTCAACGCCAACCTCGTCAGCCACGCCGGCGAGCCGGTGGTACTGGGGCTGGCCCTCGCCTACGGCGGGATCGCGCAGCTCTTGGCCGGGATGTGGGAGTTCCGCACCGGCAACACCTTCGGCGCGGTGGCGTTCAGCTCGTTCGGGGCCTTCTGGCTCTCGTTCTGGGCGCTGATCACGTTCTTCGCCGACAAAATCCCGCCGAACACCTCGGCTCGGCGCTCGGCCTCTACCTGATCGCCTGGGGGATCTTCACCACCTACATGTTCGTTGCCTCGCTGCGGACGACGGCGGCGATCGCGCTGGTCTTCGTCCTGTTGGCGGCGACCTTCTTCCTCCTCGGCATCGGTAATGCCAACGAAAGCGAAGGCCTGATCGAAGTCGGCGGTTGGTGCGGGCTGGCGACGGCGGCTGCGGCTTGGTATGCATCCTTTGCAGCGGTCGTCAACTCGACCTTCGGACGGACGGTGATGCCGGTCCGCCCGCTGAACGAGTTGGGAGTGGCCGGACGAGCAAGGGACTGAAGGTACTGAGGGAGGAGCAACCGGATGGCAATCGAGCAAGGAGGAGTCGACCTCGAGCGTGAGCTCGAATCGATGCTGGAGATCGAGAAATTCGAGCCGCCGGAGGAGTTCCGCGAGAGCGCGCTCTGGAGCGACCCGGCGATCTACGAGGAAGCCGCTGCCGATCCGGTCGGTTGGTGGACTGCGCAAGCGAAGGAGCTGCTCGACTGGGACGTCGAGCCGACCAAGGCGCTCGACGACTCCGACCCGCCCTTCTACAAATGGTTCGAGGACGGGCGGCTCAACGCCAGCTACAACTGCCTCGACCGCCACGTCGAGGCCGGCATCGGCGACCGCGTCGCCTACCACTGGCGCGGTGAGGAGGGGGAGGAGCGCGACGTCACCTACGCCGACCTGCACCGCGACGTCCAGCGCTTCGCCAACGCGCTCAAGGACCTCGGGGTCGAAAAGGGCGACGTGGTCGGGATCTACCTGCCGATGATCCCCGAGGTCGTCGTCGCGATGCTCGCCTGCGCCCGCATCGGCGCCCCCCACAACGTCGTCTTCGGCGGCTTCTCGGCCGAGGCGGTCGCCGAGCGGATGGAGTTCTCGCAGGCGAAGGCGCTGGTCACCGTCGACGGCGCCCGCCGCAAAGGCAAGACGGCGCCGATCAAGCCGCAGGTCGACGAGCACCTCGGCGGGATCGGCTCGCTGGAGAAGATCGTCGTCGTCCGCGCCGCCGGGATCGATTGCCCGATGACCGAGGGCCGCGACGTCTTCTACGACGAGGTGATGGAGGCCGCCGACCCGGAGTGCCCGGCCGAGCCGATGGAGGCCGAGCACCCGCTCTACATCCTCTACACCTCCGGATCGACCGCGAAGCCGAAGGGGATCCTCCACACCACCGGCGGCTACATGACCGGCGTCACCGCCACCCACCGCTACGTCTTCGACCTGAAGCCGGAGTCGGACGTGTACTGGTGTGCGGCCGATGTCGGCTGGGTCACCGGCCACTCCTACATCGTCTACGGCCCGCTCTCCAATGGGGCGACCAGCGTGATGTGGGAGGGGGCGCCCGACTACCCGCACAAAGGCATCTGGTGGGAGAACGTCGCCCGCTACAAGGCGACGATCCTCTACGCGGCGCCGACGGCGATCCGCACCTTCATCAAGTGGGGGGCGGACATCCCCGCCGAACACGACCTCTCCTCGCTGCGGCTGCTCGGTTCGGTCGGGGAGCCGATCAACCCGAAGGCCTGGCTCTGGTACCGGCAGGTGATCGGCGGCGGCCGCTGCCCGATCGTCGATACCTGGTGGCAGACGGAGACCGGCGCGATCATGATCTCGCCGCTACCGGGGATTACCGCGACGAAGCCGGGCTCGGCGACGACGCCGTTCCCGGGGGTCGAGGCGCAGGTGGTCGACGAGTCCGCGGGCGAACCCGTGTCCGAAGGGCAGGGCCTGCTCGTGCTCGAGCGCCCCTGGCCCTCGATGCTGCGCGGGCTCTACAAAGAGGACGAGCGCTTCGTCGAGACCTATTTCTCCCGCTTCGGCAAGGAGCGCTACCTGGTCGGCGACGCCGCCCGCCGGGACAAGGACGGCTACTTCTGGGTGATCGGCCGCATCGACGACGTCGTTAACGTCTCCGGCCACCGGCTCTCGACCGCCGAGGTCGAGTCGGCGATCGTCGCCCACCCCGATGTCGCCGAGGCGGCGGTGATCGGCCAGTCCGACGAGGACACCGGGCAGGCGATCTGCGCCTTCGTCACCCTCCGCGGCGGCATCGAGGAGAGCGACGACCTGGTCGAGGGCATTCGCGGCACGGTCGCCGAGCGGATCGGCAAATTCGCCCGCCCGAAGCGGATCGTCTGGGCCGGCGACCTGCCGAAGACCCGCTCCGGCAAGATCATGCGCCGCCTCCTCCGCGACATCGCCGAGGGCCGGGCGCTGGGCGACGTCACCACGCTGAAAGACCCCGAAGTGATGAGCGAGCTGGAGGCGAAGATCGCC
>JBQCEW010000013.1:0-4034 GCA_051959815.1 Solirubrobacterales bacterium | reverse complement strand
ATGTAGGCGTGGATGAAGAGGGTGGTCTTGCCGCCACTGGTGCCGCCGTTGAAGACGAGCAGCGGGGAATGGACCGGAATCTCGTTCTGTTCCGGGAACTTGATCCCGACGAGGGTCTTGCCGGTGCCGATGATTGCCGGACCGCAGGCCTTCTTGGCGGCAGCGGTGTCGGTCGACTGCAGCTGACCGGCCTTGCAGACCGGGACGCCCTTGGTGTTGATGCCCCCGTTCTTGTCGGTTTCGAGGACGACTTCCTTCAGCGCCGGCGGAAAGCTGCCGTCTTTGGTCTGGATCTTGCCTTCTGCGGTGAGCATGATCGGCGCCGTCTTCTTCTTCGGCAGCTTGCTCGGCGTGAACTTGCCGTTGAAGGTCATTTTCAGGTTGCCAGCTTCAACCGTGACCGGGCCTCCGCCAGCGGCGCTGGCAATCCCCGCCACGCTGACGGCGATCAGGGCCACAAGGGCCATCGTCAATATCAGGTACTTACGCATATCCCTTTTATCTCTCCTTTGCGGCCTGCCCGTCCGCGGGCCGATCCGTCGAAAGCGTGTTTGAACTTCTACCAGCGGGTCAAACTACCACCCGAACGTTCTTCTTAAACCCGCCAGCAGGGGAAAAAGAGCGGCCTGACCAGGCGCTAAGAATGTTGCATCGCGAGCCGGGTCCGCTCGCGCTCGGCGGTGGCTTCTTCAGCGCCGAGAAAAGGCAGGGTCACCCAGAACACCAAGTCGGGGAGACGGCTCGACAGCCTCGCGACCGCACCGTGGAGGATCTCGCTGTAGAGGAGCTCGTTGATCCCGCCGGCTATCGCCAGCGAGGTGATCCCAGGCAACTCGAAGGAGGTCTCCGAGCGGCCGGCCTCGAGGAACCCCGCGAACTGACGCAGGGCAGCGTCGCGCCGAGCAAGAGCTTTCGGCCCCGCCGCCAGCACCTCGACGATCGCAAAGCGGGCCTCGGCCGGATGCTGGGCCAGGTGATGGAGCAGCTGCTCCATCGCGGCCGTGATTCGCTCCGCCCAGGGAAAGCCCGGCTTTGACTCGAACGCCTCAGTCGCCTCTCCGAGTAGGTTGTCGAGGAGCACGTCGTAGGCGGCGAGAAAGCAGTCCTCCTTGCTGTCGAAGAGCTCGTAGAACGTCTTGCGTGAGACGCCGGCGACGCCGATCACGTCGACCACGCGGGTCTCCGGATAGCCACGCTCGGCGACGACCTCGATCATCGCCCGTTGGATGCGGTTGCGCTGGGACTCGGTCACCGCCTCTCTCGGCAAACCATGTCTTCCCCGGGGCAGCCGCTCGTTCAGCTTCGCTGAGCGTTTAGTGGAAGGCACTGCACAGACTGTAGAGCAGCGCCATCACCGCTGAGACATCTTTATCTAAAACCGGCGTGTAGAGGCGTCAGCGATCGAGCCAGATGACCTGCTCGCGGTCGGGGCCGACGCCTACAAGGCGGACGGGGACGCCGACGAAGTCGGCGATGAAGCCGAGGTAGTCACGCGCCTCCTGGGGCAGGTCGGCGGCGCTGCGACAGGCGGTGAGGTCGAGGTCGAAGCCCGGCAGCTCCTCGTACTCGGGCACCGCCGAGTGGAGGATCGACTGGTGGTAGGGGAAGGTGTCGAGCTCGGCCCCTTCTTTGGAGCGGTAGCGGACGGCGACGCGGAGCGGGCCGATGCCGCTGAGGACGTCGAGCTTGGTGATCGCCAGCGCGTCCATCCCGTTGAGGCGGATGGCGTAGCGCAGCGCCACCAGGTCCATCCAGCCGCAGCGACGGGGGCGGCCGGTGGTGGTACCGAACTCGTGCCCGCGCTGCAGCATCTGCTCGCCGGTCTCGTCGAAGAGCTCGGTCGGGAAGGGACCGGCGCCGACCCGGGTCGCGTAGGCCTTGGCGATCCCCCAGACTTCGTCGAGGTCCTTGGGCCCGATCCCGGCGCCGACGGTCGCCGCCCCGGCGATCGGGTTGGAGGAGGTGACGAAGGGATAGGTGCCGTGGTCGAGGTCGAGCAGGGTCGCTTGAGCGCCCTCGAAGATCACCGTCTCCTCGCGGTCCAGCGCCTCCCAGCAGAGGCGGGCGGTGTCGGCGATGTGGGGCTCGAGCCGGTGGCCGTAGTTGACGTGTTCCTCGACCATCGTGTGCAGGTCGAGGCGCGGGTCCAGCATGTCAGCGGGCCCCTCGAGGGGCTTTGCTTCCTCGCCCGCCTCCTTCAGCCGTTTGCGCCGCTGCACCGAGAGTTCGCGCAGCGCCTGTTGCTTCGGCTCCAGCGCGGCGCGGATCTTCGTCCGCAGGATCTTCTCGTCCAGCAGGTCCTGGACCCGGATGCCCAGCCGCAGCGCCTTGTCGGCGTAGCAGGGGCCGATGCCGCGGCGCGTGGTGCCGATCGAGAGCTTGCCCAGCTTCGTCTCGCCCGCCGTGTCGAGCAGCACGTGGTAGGGCATGATCAGGTGCGCGTTGGCGCTGAGGCGCAAGTTGCCGACGCTCACCCCGGCGCGTTTGAGGTTGTCGATCTCCCCCAGCAGCACCCGCGGGTCGACGACGACGCCGTTGCCGATCACGCAGGTCTTCTCGGCGTACAGGATCCCGGAGGGGATGAGGTGGAACTTGAACTCCTCGCCGTCGCGGACGATCGTGTGGCCGGCGTTGTTGCCGCCCTGGAAGCGCACGATCGTGCTCGCCCGCTCGGCGAGCAGGTCAACGACCTTGCCCTTCCCCTCGTCGCCCCACTGGGCCCCGACTATGACCACGCCTGGCATGCGGGCGGGATTCTGACGGGTTCAGCCGGCGGCGCGGGCCCGGTAGCGGTGATCGGAGCCGAACAGGGGCAGCGGATCGCCGCAGATCTCGACCAGGCGCGAGACGGTGCGTCGGCCGATCTGGTCCTCGAGCTGCTGCTGACCTTTGGCGACGTCGCCCGTGGCGTTGCTCGTCACCAGCATCGGCCGCTGGTTCTCGTAGCGCTCGTTGACAACGGCGTAGAGCTGCTCGACCACCCAGTCGGTGTGACGCTCGGAGCCGAGGTCGTCGATGTAGAGAAGGTCGACCGAAGTGACGCGCTCGAAGAACTGCGCGTAGGCATTCTCGGTCTCGGCTTCCTGGTAGGTCTGGCGGATCCGGGTCAGCAGCTTCGGGGTGAAGTAGATGCCGACCGACTTGCCGGCCTTCAGCGCTTCGCTCGCGATCAGCATCCCCAGCGTCGTCTTGCCGGTGCCGGTGTCGCCCATGAACCAGACCCCACGTCCCACGGCGATGTTCTCGTCGAGGTTCTCGACGTAATCGCGAGCGTGCATCACGGCGATCCTCCGCTCCAGGTCGCGCGCCATGTCGGAGACCGGCGGCCGATCGAAGGAGACGCCGCGGTAGCGGGCGGGGATGGCCGAGGCGATGCCGCGGCTGCGGCCGCGATTCATCCGCTCCGCCCGGCACTCGCACGGCCGCGCGACGTCCTCGGGGCCGAGGATCCAGCCGGAGCCGTCGCAGACGCCGAGCGGGCAGGCCTGCTCGCGGAAGGGTTCGGAGCGCGCGATCGCCGGCATCAGAACTCAGGCCCCGCAGCCGCGGTGTCGGCGAACGGCGGAGCTTCGTCCGCGGGCTGCTCGATCGGGGCTTCCTGGTGGGCGTGGTCGGCGAATTTCGGGAAGCGGTCGAGGAAGACCAGCTTCCTGGTCCCGATCGGGCCGTTCCTGTGCTTGGCGATGATCAGGTCGGCCAGGCCGTCCGGCTCCTCGTCGGGATCGCGGTAGTAGTCCTCGCGGTAGAGGAAGGCGACGACGTCGGCGTCCTGCTCGATCTGTCCCGACTCGCGCAGGTCGGAGAGCTGCGGCTTCGGCGGCGTCCGCTGCTCGGGCGCGCGCGAGAGCTGGGAGATCGCCACCACCGGGACCTCGAGCTCGCGGGCCAGGATCTTCAGCCCGCGGCTGATCTGGCCTACCTGCTCGACCCGGTTGGCGCGGTGGTCGTCGGAGCGCATCAGCTGGATGTAGTCAAGGATGATCAGGCCGAGTCCGCCGCGCTCCTGTTCCTGGGCGTGCAGCCGCCGCGCCTTC
>JBQCEW010000012.1:0-2839 GCA_051959815.1 Solirubrobacterales bacterium | reverse complement strand
GCCTCGCGGCGCAGGATCGCCAACCCGATCGAGCCGAGGGCGGGGGAGATGGCGACGCTGCCGAGCCTCCCCACCTCCTTCTCGCCCAGCCGCAGCGGCGCGCCGGTCGGCGCCGGAGCGCTCAGTCGCAGCCCGCGCAGGTGCCGGTTCGGCTTGCCCTTGTAGTGGAGGCGCGCGACGGTCTCCTGGCCGATGTAGCAGCCCTTGGTGAAGCTGACCGCCTGCTCGACGATCCCCGCCTCGGCCGGCATCGTCTCGGTCCCCATCTCGGCGCCGAAGCGGGGTTGGCCGGCCTCGATGCGGACGATCTCGGCGGCCTCGGGGGAGACCTCGACGGCGCCGGCGCCGAGCAGCGCGTCCCAGACGCGGTCGCGTTCGGCGGCGGGGGCGAAGACGTCGATGCCGGCGGCGGTCCCGACCGCGAGACACTGGGCGCCGCCGATCGTCACCTCTTCGCAGGAGTTCTCCGGCAGCGCCGCCGAGCCGGCGATCTCCACCGCCCGCGGCCCGATCAACGCGAGGATCGCCTGCTCCTCACTCACGTCGCGCACCTCGACTTCGCGGCCGATCTTGTACATCTGCAGGTGCCGCCGCACCGCCTCGATCGCCTCCGGCTCGGTGTCGAGCCAGAGGTCAGGTCCCTCACCCGGTCGCAGCACTCGCATGTCCCCCTGCATGTGCCCCTTGCGATCGAGCAGCGCCGCATAGAGCCCCTCGCTCGGCTCGAGCGCCTCGATGTCATTCGTCAGCTGCCCCTGCAGGTAGTCGGCCGCCTCGGCCCCGCTGACGAGCAGCTTCCCCCGCTCGGAACGATCGAGCAGCCCACACTCCTCCCGCAGCTGCCGATATTGGGCATCGAGCTCAACCAGGACCGTCATCTGCACCGAAGCATAGAAAGCGCCTCTCGTCGGGACGGGGTGGCCCCCGCAGGAGCCTCCCCCAATTTTCGACGGAGGGGGCCACCCCGTCCCGCCAGCGCCCTCAAGATTTTTAGATATGCCAAAATCTAATTTAGACGTGTCTAACTCGCAGGCCATCGAGGACTACGCGAAGACGATCTACGCGATCGCCCAGGAGCGCGACGGGCTCGTCCTGAACGGCGAGGTGGCGCAGCGGCTCGGCGTCACCCCGGCCACCGCGACCTCGATGCTGAAAAAGCTCGCCGAGCTTGGCCTCGTCGACTACCTGCCCTACAAGGGCGTGAGCCTGACGCCGGCGGGGGAGAAGGTCGCCTTGGAGGTGATCCGCCACCACCGCCTGATCGAGGCCTACCTCTCCGAGGCGCTCGGAATGCCCGAGGACCGTGTCCACGAGGAGGCGGAGGTGCTCGAGCACTACATCTCCGAGGAGCTGGAGGAGCTGATCGCGACGAAGCTGGGCGAACCGCGCCACGACCCACACGGGACGCCGATTCCCGGCCCCGATCTGGTTCCGCCGACCTGGGAGGCGCAGTGAAGCCGGCCCCGCCGCCGGGGGAAGCGACCGTGGAGGAACTGCGGGCGCGCGGGATCGGGCCCGAGGTCGTCCTCCCGGGCGAGGCCGCGGTCTCCGAGGCCGCCTACCGCTCTCTTGAAGGCCACCAGCACGGCCTGCGCCGCGTCTGGCCCTTCCTCGGCCCCGCCTTCGTCGCCGCCGTCGCCTACATCGACCCCGGCAACTTCGCGACGAACATCGCCGGCGGCGCCAAGTTCGGCTACCTGCTGCTCTGGGTCGTGCTCGCGGCCAACCTGATCGCGATGCTGGTCCAGACCCAGTCGGCGAAGCTGGGGATCGCTACCGGCCGCAACCTCGCCGAGCTCTGCCGCGAGCGCTTCTCGCGTCGCACCTCGATCGGCCTCTGGCTGCAGGCCGAGCTGGTGGCGATGGCGACCGACGTCGCCGAGATCGTCGGCGCGGCCCTCGGCCTCAGCCTCCTCTTCGGCATCCCGTTGTTCCCGGCCGGGATCATCGCCGGCGCCGGCGCCTTCACGATCCTTGCCCTGCAGCAGATGGGCTTCCGCCGCCTGGAGGCGGGGATCACGGTGCTGGTCGGCGTCGTCGTCGCCTCCTTCGTCTTCGAGCTTTTCGACTCCGGGCCCGACGGCGGCGAAGTCGCCAAGCACCTCGTCCTTCCGGGCTTCGCCGGCACCGAGAGCATCCTGCTGGCGACCGGGATCATCGGCGCGACCGTGATGCCGCACGTCGTCTATCTGCACTCGGCGCTGACGCAGCGGCGGATCGTCGGCCGCAACGAGAACGAGAAGAAGCGCATCCTCGGCTTCGAGAAGGTCGACGTGGTGATCGCGCTCTCGCTGGCCGGGCTGGTGAACCTCTCGATGATGATCGTCGCCGCCGCCCTCTTCCACACCAGCGGCCTCACCGGCGTCGAGACGATCGACGGCGCTTACGAAGGCCTGCAGACGCTGGTCTCCGACCGGGCGGCGACGATCTTCGGCATTGCCCTGCTCGCCTCCGGCTTCGCCTCCTCCTCGGTCGGGACGATGGCCGGCCAGGTCGTGATGCAGGGCTTCATCCGCCGCCAGATCCCACTCTTCCTCCGCCGCGCGATCACCCTGGCGCCGGCGCTGCTCGTCCTCGCGATCGGCCTCGACCCGACCGACGCCCTCGTCGGCAGCCAGGTCGTCCTCTCCTTCGGCATCCCCTTCGCCCTCGTCCCGCTGCTGATCATCGCCGCGGACAAGAGGCTGATGGGAAACCTCGCCAACCCCCGCTGGCTGAGCGGTCTCGCGGGCGTGCTCGCAGCCTTGATCATCGGTCTCAATGCCTTCCTGCTCTTACAGCTAGCGCTCGTATAGGGGGCGAGGGTGCCCCCGCAGGAGCCTCCCCAAATTTGCGACGG
>JBQCEW010000011.1:0-19662 GCA_051959815.1 Solirubrobacterales bacterium | reverse complement strand
CGACGAGCTGCGGCGCCTGCTCGACTAGTCCTAGTAGTGATGGTGGTGGTGCCCACCTCGGACCGTCCACCACGAGTCCCAGGTGATCTTGAGGATCACGACGGTGATCGCCAGGCCGATCAGCGGGTCGGCGATCGGGAGGCCGAGGGCGACGACCACCGCGCTGGCGACCACGGCCAGGCTGACGTAGGAATCGGCGCGGGCGTGATTGCCATCAGCGATCAGCGCCGGACTATCGAGCTGGCGACCGGCCCGGGTACGGACGATCGCGGCGATCCAGTTGCCGCCGAATCCGACCAGGCCGGCGGCGGCGAGGGCGAGCAGGTCGGTCGGTTCTTGGGGATGGATCACGCGGTCGACCGACTCTATGCCGGCAACGCAGGCCGAGACGAAGATCGCGAAGACGACGAACAGCCCTGCCTTTCGCTCGGCCGACTCGGAGCGCAGCAGGAAGGCGATGCCGAGCGGGATCGCCGTCGCCGCGTCGCCGAAGTTGTGGATCAGGTCGGCCAGCAGCGCGACGCTGCCGGTGGCGACGTAGATCGCGACCTGGAGCAATGCCGTCAGGCCGAGAACTGCGAGTGAGAGGCCAACGGCGCGAAGCCCCCCGCGCGAGCGTTTTATGCTCGGGTCGATCAGGCCGTGGCTGTGGCCGTGATCGTGGTGATGATGATCGTGGTCGTGCGTGTGGGGGCCCTGATGAGAGTGGGAATGCACCGAAGCGCCGTGGCGGTGGCGATCGCCACCGAGCGGGGCGTAATCGAGGGCCGTATCCATGCCACTAGATGTTAGGAACCCCCCACCTGCATCGTGCATCCGCCTCAGAGACCTTGCTACACCTTCGCTGCGGTGATCTTCGGAACAGAGACTGAGACACACGGCAGCGGGATATGAGCGGCCCTGAGCTGAGTCTCGCCCTCTCCGTCTTCCTGGCCTGCGCCGTGGAGGCGGTCGAGGCATTCACCATCGTCCTCGCTGTCGGCTCGACCCGAAGCTGGACCTCGACGCTGCTCGGCACCGGCGCCGCGTTGCTGGCCCTGGCGATCCTCACCGCGGCGCTCGGGCCGGCGTTGCAGAGCATCCCGATCGACGTCCTCCGCGTCGTGGTCGGAGGGCTGCTTCTGATCTTCGGCCTACAGTGGCTTCGCAAGGCGGTACTGCGGGCGGCGGGCGCGAAGGCGCATCGCGACGAGCGGGCCGCCTTCGAGCGCCAGAGTGCCGCTGCGGCAGAGGCAGCGCCGGACCCTGGCTTTGACGGCTATGCCTTCGCTATCTCCTTCAAAGCGGTTCTGCTCGAGGGGTTGGAGGTGGTCTTCATCGTCCTGACCTTTGGCGCCAACCAGGGCAATGTCGGCCTTGCCGCCCTCTCGGCCGGGGCGGCGGTCGTTCTCGTCGTGGCCGCAGGGATCGCCGCCAGGGCGCCGCTGGCGAGCGTGCCCGAGAACACCATCAAATTCGCGGTCGGCGTCCTGCTGACCAGCTTCGGCATCTTCTGGGGTGCCGAGGGCGCGGGCGCCCACTGGCCGGGAGACGAGGGAGCGCTGCCGATCCTCATCCTCACGGTTGCCGCTGCGGCCTGGCTGATCGTGCTCGATCTCCAGCGCGAGCGCGGGGCGTTGAGGGAGGCAGAGTGATCGCGGCTTTCGGGCGGGGCGTCTGGAACTTCGTCGTCGGCGACGACTGGCGCGCTGCTGCCGGAGTGGTAGCGGCCCTTGGCCTCACCGCTCTCGCCGAGTCGGCCGGCCTGATCGCGTGGTGGATCACGCCGATCGCAGCCGTCGCGATCCTCTATCTCTCCGTGCGGGGCGCCGCCCCGCGCCGCCCCTCAGAACGCCGCGAAGCGGATCAGGCTGACGCCTCCGGCGATCAGGCAGTAGATCGCAAACGGCTTCAAGGTATGGGTCTCGAAGTAGCGGACCAGGAAGCGGACCGATAGGTAGGCGACCACGCCGCAGACGGCGAAGCCGACCGCGACCTGGCCGTGGATGTGTTCCCCGGCGCTGCCGAACAGGCTCGGCACCTTGAGCACCCCGGCGGCGAGGATCACCGGCGTCGCCAGCAGGAAGGCGAAGCGTGCCGCGTCCTCGTGGGAGAGCCCTTTCCAGAGCCCGCCGACCATCGTCACTCCCGAGCGGCTGATGCCGGCGCACAGGGCGAGGATTTGAAAGCTGCCGATAATCAGGCCGTCGAGGTAGGAGATGCCCGAGATGCGCACGTCTGACTCGTGGGCTTCGGCGACCTCCTCGGCCGATCGCGAACCGCTCGCCGCGTGGGCCTGCACGGCGCCGACTGACACCGGCACCGGCTCCTCCGCCACCGGCCTCTCGCTCTTGTGCCGCAGCCGCTCCCCGGCGAAGAGGATCAGGCCGTTGACGAAGAGGAAGGCGCTGGCCGCGACCGGCTTGGCGAAGATCGTGCGGAAGACGTGCTCGAAGGCGAGGCCGGTGATCCCGACCGGGATCGTCGCGAGGACGATCAGCCAGGCCAGGCGCTCGTCGGGGTCGAGAGCGCTGATCTGGCGCTCGCGGAAGCTGCGCGGGACGCTGCGCAGGAAGCCCCGCACGATTCTCACCCAGTCGGCGCGGAAGAAGATCAGCAGCGCGAGCGCCGTCGCGACGTGCAGGGCGACGATGAAGGCGAGGTAGAAAGACGCCTCGCTGCTGGCCTGCGAGGACTGGGTGACTAGCGTCTCCCATTCGCCGCCGATCCAAGCCGGGACCAGAACCGAGTGACCGAGGCTTGAAACCGGAAAGAGCTCGGTGACGCCCTGGACGAGGGCGATGACTATCGCTTGCAGGTAGGTGAGCATCAACGGCTCCTTGCCGGCTCGGGTTTGTCAGGGGTCGCGCCTCGGCGGCGCTTGTACAGCAGGTAGATGGCGCCGACGACGATCGCCGCCAGCACCGCGTAGTCGAGGTAGCCGAGCTTGTGGCGCCAGTCTTCCCAGTTGTGGCCGACCGCTTCGCCGATCAGGGCCAGCGCCAAGACCCAGGGGATCGAGCCCAGCAGCGTGTAGGCGGTGAAGCGCCAGAAGGGCATCTTGGCGACGCCGGCCGGAAGCGAGATGAAGGTGCGGACGATCGGCAGCATCCGCGAGAAGAAGACGGTCAAGCCGCCGTAGCGCTCGAACCAGCGATCGGCCCAGGCTAGGTGCTTGGGGTTGAGGTGGATCAGGCGGTTGCGCTCCAGCAGGTCGAGCCGCCCGTAGTAGCCGACCGCGTAGGCGATCCACGATCCCGCGAGGTTGCCGAGCACCCCGGCGAGAACGATCCCGACCAGCGTCAGTTCGCCTTTGGAGGCGCTGAACCCGGCGAAGAGCATGATCGCCTCGCTGGGGATCGGCACGCAGGCCGACTCAAGCGCCATCAGCACGAAGACGGCGGCGATCCCCGCCGAGCCGATGAATTCGGTGGCGAGTTCGATGACCGGTTCGAGCACCTTGTCGCTGATGCTCGCGAGGTGGATCAATGCGGTCGTCATCGTTCGGGCAGGCGCGCGGTCCGACTCGGCCGGTGGCCGACTTCCACGTGTGGGGCGGGGCCGTTTTCCTTGCCGAAGTGGATTCGGCTGGTGATCGGCGTGGCCGCTTTGACGACATCGCGGTATGGGGTCAGCCAGTCGGCGGCGAGGCTGATCCCGACGAAGAGGACGACGGCGATCAGCGCCATGCTCGCGACCGCCGCGAGCTGGGCGGTCCGCGGGCGCCAAACCGGCTGCGGCTTGATCCGCGGGCGGACGCTCAAGGCCCGCGAGGCGATCGAGGGCAGCGAGGCAAACGAGGAGTCCGGTGCCTGGCGCTCGCGGGTGACGTGGCGCAGGGCCGACTCCAGTTCGTGCTCGGAGCGCGCCACCTCGGCCAGGCCGAAGCGTTCATAGGCGAGGTTGTTGGCGCGCAGGTGACCGACGTTGAAGCCGTAGGAGACGACCGGGCAGCCGCGGATGTGGGCCTCGAGGACCGTCAACCCGGCGGTGGCGTGGATCATTGCGTCGGCGGCCGCCATCCAGTCGCTCATCTGCTCGGTGAAGCCGAGGACGCGCACCCGCTCATCGCCGCCGAAGCGCTGTTCGAGGCGCTTGCGGACGACCTCGTTTCGCCCGGTGATGCAGGCGACCATCGTGTCCTCGTCGCCCAGGGCCGTCTCGATCGCCCCCTCCAGGTCGCCGACTCCCCAGCCGCCCCCGGAGACGAGGAGCATCCGCGCGTGGGCGGGAACGTCGAGCGCGGCGCGGGCGTCGCGACGGGTGCGCGGCATCAGGAAGTCACGCGAGATCGGCGGGCGCACCCACTCGACGCTGCCCGGCCCGGCCAGCCGCTCGACTTCCTCGATCGACTCGGGGTGGGTGACGTAGTGCAGGTCGACGCCCGGGTGCGCCCAGTAGCGCAGTCCGGCGAGATCGGTGATCGCCGACTGCACCGGGATGGCGAGACGGCGGTTTTCGCGCAGCATCCCGAGCACCGCGGTCACGCCCGGATAGGTGGAGATGATGACGTCAGGCTGGTGCTTCTCGATCAGGCGCAGCAGGCCGCGGTTGCCTAGGGCGTAGCTGAGGTGGTGCATCAGCCAGCGGGTCGGGGCGAACCTGGTGATCAGCCAGTACTGGGCGTCGAACATCCACGGCATCCAGCGAAAGGTGAAGCGGGAGCCGTCGCGAGCTACGGAGGAGGAGATCTTCCCCATCGCCTCAAGGCCGTTGGCGACCTCGACTTCGGCGCCGGGGATTTCCTCTTCGAGGTCGGCCTTGATGATCCGCGCCGGGAGGTCGTGGCCCTCGCCGATGTCGGCGGTGAGGATCAGCGCTTTTGGCGGTCGCTCCTCGAAGCGGGCCGCCCCGGCGAGCAACGACCCGGCGGCGTTTTCGTTGCCGTTCAGCGAAGGCGTCTTGCCGGGGATCGGGTCCGGTGGGCGGGTCGTGCAGCGGACCCACTCGACGTACTTGCGCACGCCTTCTCGGAAGCTCGTCTCGGCCTTCCAGTCCAGCTCCGCCAGCGCCCGCTCGTTGGAGATCGCCTTGCCCGGGAAGTCACCCGGGCGCGGGGGCGTGTGGACGATCTCGCAGTTGTCGGTGTTTTCCTGGACCCGCTCGGCGATTTCGAGGATGGTCACGACCTCGTCGCCGGAGAGGTTGTAGGTGCGGCCGGCGGCTTGCGGAGCAAGGGCGGCGACGATGCCATCCGCCAAGTCCTCGACGTAGATGAAGCTGCGGGTGGTGCTGCCGTCACCGGCGATCGTGAGCGCCTTACCTTCGAAGGCGAGGTCGGTGAACTTGGCGACGACCCCTGCGGCGCGGGCGCGCGGGCCGTAGGGAATGCCGAAACGCAGCACAGTCGATTCCAATCCATAAAGCTCGGCATAGCCGGCGCAGTAGGTCTCGCCGGCGAGCTTGGTCGCCGTGTAGAGGTGGCGTGGTGCGGGGATCGGCGTCGTCTCATCGACCTCCTGCTCGGGGCAGTCGCTGTAGACCCAGGTGGTCGAGCCGTAGACGACGCGGTCGACCTTCGCCCGGCAGGCCGCCTCCAGCACGTTGAGGGTGCCGCGGGTGTTGACCTCCTCGGCGAGGACCGGGTCGGCGAGGACGTGGCCGACATCGGCGACCGCCGCGAGGTGGATCACCGCGTCGCAGTCGCGCATCGCCAGGTCGAGGTTGGCGGCGTCGGTGATCGAGCCGGTGAAGGTCTCGACCTCCAGCGGCGAGTGGTAGGGCGAGGCGCTGAGGTCGAAGATGCGCGGGGTGTCGCCGCGCTCGATCAGGCGGTCGACCACATGCGAACCGATGAAGCCGCCGCCGCCGGTTATCAGGACCCTCACTTCGTTCCTCTCATGGGGAATAACTACTACAGGAGGTAGTAGCTTATGGTTTCGTAGGCGGCTGTGAAATTCTGCGGAGACCCCGACATGAACCGACGCGACCAAGACCGACGCCCGGCGGGCGCTCTCGAAGCCGATGTCCTGGCTGCCCTCTGGGCTGCAGGACGCCCCCTCACCCCGGCCGAAGTGCAGGAGGAGGTCGGTGGCGATCTCGCCTACACCACGGTCATGACCGCGCTCACCCGTCTCTTTGAGAAGGGGGCGGTGAAGCGCGAGAAGGCAGGGCGCGCCTTCGCCTACACGCCGGTCCTCGATGAGGCGGGGACGGCGGCGGCGAGGATGCGCGAGCTGCTCGGGTCAGGTGCCGACCGCGAGGCGGTTCTCGCCAGGTTCGTGGACTCTCTCTCCGAGGACGAAGAGAGGCTCTTGGCGGAGCTGCTGCGAGAGACCCGAGCAGAGGGAACGGAGTCCCGGTGAGCACCGTCGCGATCATCGCGGCGCTTCTTGCGGCTACCTGCTTCGGAGTCCTCGGTCCACACCTGGCGCGGCGTCTTCCACCGCGCCACGCGACCTGGCTGATCAGCGTTGGCGCTGTTCTCTCGGCGCTGAGCGCGGCAGCTGTCCTTTGCCTGATCGGGGCCGTCTTGATCGGACAGTTCCTCGACCTCGCCGGAATAGGCCATTGGTCGGCGGCAACGCTGCGCCAGCATTCGCCCACCGAGCCCGGCGTGGCCTTCCTTGCCCTGCTGGCCGCGTTGGCGAGCGCTAGTGGAGTCGCGTTCGTCGGTCGCCGTCAGGTGCTTGCTGTTTTCGCCGCATATGGGGTCAGCAAGGAAATGGCCGCAGGGGGCGAACTGGTGGTCATCGAGGAGGCGCAGCCAAGCGCTGTCGCGGTCCCCGGCCGCCCCGGCCGCATCGTCGTCAGCCGTTCACTGCTGCAAGCGCTCTCGCCGAGCGAGCGTCGTGTCCTCCTCGCTCACGAGCGAGCGCATCTCGACGCGGGACACCACTGGCACCGCAGCGCGGTGGCGTTGGCGATCGCTGCCAACCCCCTGCTCGCGCCCTTGGCCGGAGCAATTACCTATGCGACCGAGCGCTGGGCCGATGAGCGGGCGGCGGCCGAGCTGGGCGATCGTCGCCGGACGGCTGGAGCGCTGGCGCGGGTCGCTCTGCTCACCAGCAGCTCGACCCAGTCTGGATTTCCCCGTCTCGCCGCTGGTAGGGATTCTGTCCCCGCGCGGGTTTCGGCACTTCTCGCCGACGCGCCCCAGCCGCAGCCGGTGCTCAGCTTGGCGATGATCGGGTTGCTGGTGCTGGGACTGCTTGCGACCTACATGCTCGAGAAGGACGTGGAGCACCTCTTCGAGCTGGCGGGCCGCGTCTATCAGGCCAGCCGCGGTAGCTGACCCTCGTGCCTCTCGCAATCCACCTGACGGAGAAGATGTGAGCCGTGAGGCCTGCACGTTGACGCTGGCTTTACGTAGACCGGAGAAAATTCCAAGGTGACTACCTATACGACCTTCGCCGCGATCGACTCTGGGGATCTCGGCCCTTCTGCTCGCCCGACCGGCGCCGATCGGCCCCCCGAGCGTCTCTATTGGCGCGAGGCGGTCGCTCGCTACGAGCGACCCTCCGTTCGCCATGGCCTGCTCGATCTGGCCACCTCGGTCGTGCCCTATCTCGTTCTGACCGTGGCCATGTACGCCAGCTTGCAGGTCTCGGTCTGGATCAGCCTTGCCCTCGCAGTTCCGGCAGCGGGCTTTCTGATGCGCGCTTTCATCGTCTTCCACGATTGCGCCCACGGTTCCTTCCTGCCGAACCGGCGAGCGAACCTCTGGGTGGGGAGGTTCGCCGGGTTGCTTGTCTTCCAGCCCTTCGCGAACTGGCGCCACAACCATGCCGTCCACCACGGAAGCTCCGGCGATCTCGACCGTCGTGGCACCGGCGACATCGCGACCCTGACGGTCGACGAGTACCTGGCCCATCCCTGGAAGGCGCGGCTGGGTTACCGGCTTTTCCGCAACCCGGTCGTGATGTTCGGGATCGGGCCGATCTGGTCGCTGATGATCGGTCCGCGTCTGTGGTCGCGCAGGATGCGCCCGCGCCAGCGGCGCAGTGTGATCGTGACGAACATCGTCCTGGCGATCGTCATTGCGGCGATCATCTCGATCGTCGGCCTGCGGGGATGGCTGCTGGTGCAGATGCCGACCGCGATTCTCGCCGGCACCCTCGGGGTCTTCATGTTCTACGTCCAGCACCAGTTCGAGGGCGTCTACTGGGAGACATCGGATCGGTGGAGCTACGCGGATGCCGCCCTGCAGGGAAGCTCATACCTGAAACTGCCGAAGCTCCTCCAGTTCTTCACCGGCAACATCGGTCTCCATCACGTTCACCATCTCAGCGCCAAGATCCCCAACTACAACCTCCAGCGCGCCCACGACGAGAGCCCGATCTTCCATGACGTGCCGGTGCTCGGCCTGGTCGACGCCCTGCGGGCGGTACGCCTCAAGGTGATCGACTGCCAGACCGGCCGCCTGCTCACTTGGCGTGAGGTCCAAGCCCTCCGCTAACCAGCGGGTATGCGCTCGGACCACTCGATCCTGCTGGGTTCGCAACGGAAGCCGGGTCAAAGCATTGCTCCGTCGGCGAAGCGTTGTGGTGCCAACGTTCGCAGGCTTGGCTGCGTCGCAACCTTTTAAACCGGGGGTAGGCCCGATCAGGCAGTATGGAATCGACTGCAGGAATTGCGGACGTTGTGCTACGTTGTCAACAAATGAGTGAGACGGCCAACGTATCGGTGCGCATGAATCGGGAGACGGCCGCGCGTATTCGCGCCCGGGCCGAGGCGCGCGGCGAGCGCCTCTCCGATGCCTTGCGTCGTTATGCCGAGGAGGGCGACCGCGCCGAGTCTCACCCGGGGATCGTCTTCCGTCCGGGGCCCTCGGGACGCCGGGCCGCCCTCGCCGGTGGCCCCGACGTCTGGGAGATCTGCTGGGTGGCCCGTCAGCTCGGGGGCGGGAAGCAGGTGGCCGAGCGGGTCGCCGAGCACCTCTCGCTTACCCCCGACCGGGTTGCGGTGGCGCTTCGCTACGAGGCCGAGTTCCCGGAGGAGATCAAGGCCAGGATCGAGTTGCACGAGCGCGAAACCGCTCACTACGAGTCCCTAGTCGGCGACTGAGCCGTCCTCCTCGGCGCGTGAAGCTGCTGCTGGACGAGATGTACCCCGCCCGCCTGGCGCGGGCGCTGTGCGAGCGGGACGCGGACGCCGAGGGAGTCGACGAGCGCAACCCGTTGCGCGGGCTCGCCGACGAAGAGCTGTTGGTGGTCGCTGCTCGCGAGCGGCGGGCGCTTGTCAGCGAGAACGTCGCCGACTTCATGCGCCTCTACGGCGAGTGGGGCGCCGCCGGCCGCCGGCACGCCGGAATCGTAATCGCGCTCTCTTCGCGCTTCTCCCGCACCCCTGCGGGTTATGAGGTCCTTGTGGATTCACTGGTCGAACTCTGTGCGCAGCGCCCTGGACGTGAGGCGCTCGCCGACGCGGTCCACTTTCTGCGTCGCTCCTGAGGTGGCTGCAGGCAACTGCGTAGCCGGCAGGGGCGGGAGGTCAGGCCTCCTCGGGTGCCTCGTGTGGGGCGGGGAAAGGGTCGATTCGATGGCGCTCCGGTCGGGGCCCTGGTTCGGTGAGCTGGTCGGACGGGGTGTCCTTGCCGGTTCGGGCCAGGTGGTAGACGAAGGCGGCGATCGCGGCGGCTAGGACGAGGCTGACGGGGCCGGTGCCGAGGGCGAGGCCGCCGCGGGCGTGGGAGACGGCGAGCCAGTCGGCTACGGAGGCGCCGAGAGGGCGGGTCACGACGTAGGCGAACCAGAAGCTGAGGATCGGGTTCCAGTTGAGGCGGAAGTAGCCGAGGGCGGGGATCGCGATGATGGCGGCGAAGAGGAGGATCGAGCCGAAGTAGCCGATTCCGACGGTGACCGCGGTGAGGTCGCCGGCGGCGGTGCCGAGGGCGAAGGTGGCGAGGACCGCCGCCCAGTAGAAGAGCTCGCGCTGCGGGGTGGTGATGCTGTGGATCGAGAGGGTGCCCTCGGTGACGTACCAGGTGCGGAAGACCGCGGCGAGGACGATCGCGTAGAAGATCGTCGAGGCGATGTAGGGGACGCCGAAGCCGACGTGGAGGACGTCGGCGGCCATCGTCCCGAAGACGCCGACCATCGCCACCGCCAGCCAGTAGGCCCAGGGCACGTAGCGGTCCTTCGTGAACTGGATGTAGAGGGCGATGACGAAGGCGATGCCGCCGAGCACCACCGCGACCTGCGGAACCATGGTGTGGACCAGGAAGTCGGAGGTCGACTCGCCCATCGCCGTCGTCAGCGCCTTGACGATCCAGAAGTAGGCGGTGACCTCGGGCACCTTGGAGAAGGCATGCCGGGGGCGGCGGCGGGGTTTAGCGAGGGTCTGGTCCATCGGTGGCTGAGGGCGGACGAGACCTCGGCGGCGGGACAAGCTAGGCGGCGACTCTTAAGTGCAGATGAGAGGTAGGGAAAGCCACACCTCGGCGCCGCCGTGCGTGTTCGCGGCATCGGCCTCGCCGCCGTGGGCGCGGGCGATGGTGTGCACGATCGCCAGGCCGAGGCCGCTGCCGCCGTCGCTGCGGGCGCCGCTGGGGCGGCTGAAGCGCTCGAAGGCGCGGGGCAGGAACTCCGGCGGGAACCCAGGCCCGTGATCGCCGATGCGAACCTCGACCGTGTCGTCGCCAGTAGCGGCAAGGGAGACGGAGACCTCGCCGCTGCCGTAGCGCAGGGCGTTGTCAACGACGTTGCCGACCGCCTGGCTGATCCGCAGCCGGTCGCCCCTTATCTCCAGCGGCCCTCCTCGCAGTGAGATCGTCCGCCCTTCTTCCTCCGCGCGCCGGGCAAAGCGCCGTCGCACTCCCTCCAGCGCCTCCCGTAGCTCGACCCGCTCCAGCCGCAGCGGCAGCTCGCCGCGCTCGGTCTGGGCAATCGTCAGCAGGCCCTCCGCAAGCTGGGTGAGGCGGTCGGTCTCCTCGGCGGCCGAGGTGAGCGCGGCCCGCAGCTCGGTCGGAGAGCGGCCCTCCGCGAGCGCGAGGTCGAGCTCGGCGCGGAGGATCGCCAGCGGCGTGCGCAGCTCGTGACTGGCGTCGGCGACGAAGGCGCGCTCGTGCTCGAGGGCTTCGCCGAGGCGCTCCAGCATCTCGTTCAGCGTCGCCCCCAAGCGGGCGACCTCGTCGTCGGTCGGCGGCACCGGCAGCCGCTCCGCGGGCTCCGCGGCGGAGATGGTCGCCGCCCGCGCCCGCATCGCCTCGACCGGGCGCAGCGCCGCCGCGGCGACCCAGTAGGCCGCGAACGAGGCCAGGACCAGCGCCACCGGCCCGCTCAGCAGGAGCAGCTGCAGCAGGTCTTCCAGCGACTCGCTCCGTTTCTGCGCGTTGTCCAGCTCGGAGGCGAAGCGCAGGTAGACGAAAACGCCGGCGGCGCCGAGCACGAGCGTCATCACCGCGGCGAAGACGAGGGTGACGCGGAGGCGGATCGAGAGCCGGCTGAAGGGTGCCCTGCTCAGCGTCCGCCGTCCTTTCGCAGGCGGTAGCCGGCGCCGCGCACGGTCTCGAGCGACCTCACCCCGAAGGGCTGGTCGATCTTGCGGCGCAGGTAGCGGACGTAGACCTCGATCACGTTGGAGCGGTGTTCGTAGTCGTACTCCCAGGCGTGTTCGAGAAGCTGGGCCCTGGTGAGGACGTGGCCGGGGTTGCGCATGAAGACCTCGAGCAGGGTGAGCTCCTTCGCCGACAGCTCGATCTCGGTCTCGCCGCGCCACGCCTGGCGAGCGACCGGGTCAAGGCGCAGATCGCCGACCTCGATCCGGGTGGTCCGCTCGGCCTGGCCGCCGCGCGCCAGCGCCCGCAGGCGGGCGAGCAGCTCGGCGAAGGAGAAGGGCTTGGCCAGGTAGTCGTCGGCGCCGCCATCGAGCCCGGCGACGCGGTCGCCGAGCGCACCCCGGGCGGTCAGCATCAGGACGGGGGACCAGACCCCCTGCGCGCGCATCCTCCGGCAGGCCTCGAAGCCGTCGATGCCGGGCAGCATCACGTCGAGAACGATCGCGTCGTAGGGGGTCGCCGCCGCCGTCGCGACCGCCTCCTCGCCGGTTCCGGCGACCTCGACGGCGAAGCCCGCCTCGCCGAGACCTCGCCGGAGCAGGGCGGCCATCTTCATCTCGTCCTCGACCAGGAGCACGCGCACGGAAGCGCACGATTACCGCGGAAGATGAAGAGAAGATGAGGAGACGCTACTGCGCCGCGGCCACCGCCAGCGTCGGGTAGCCGAGCTCGGAGACCCGGTGCGGCAGGTCGACGTGCAGCCAGTGCGAGAAGTGGTTCGGCGGCGTCTCGATGATGATCTCCGCGTAGGGGCGTGCCTCGAGCTCGTCGATGATGTCGTCGTAGGCGTTGGGGCTGTTGGCGACCCGTGCGGTGACCTCCGCACCCGCCGCGCTTTGCAGCTGCGGCAGGGCCTGCGCCAGCAGCGCCTCGCCCGCGCTCGTCTCCGGGCTGTTGCGGTCGAACGCGAGGTGGTCCGGGTTGGGGACGAGGACGAAGAAGCGCGCCGCGCCCTTCGCCGCCCGTTCCCGCACCGCCTCCAGCAGGGGAGCGGTGGCGTCGACCTTGTTGAGGACGACGAGCACCGCCGGCACGCCATCCGCTGACGCCGCTGCCGTGGGCAGCGGCCCGGAGCGGATCACGTCCCGCTTGCTGACGGCTAGGTAGACGACCAGCGCCAGGATCGTGCTGAGGAAGATGATCGAAGTGAGGTTGGTGCCGAGCCCGAGTCCGCCTTCCCCGGTCGGCGAGGCGAGGTAGTCGCCGATCGAGGCGCCGAGCGGGCGGGTGAGGATGTAGGCGAGCCAGAAGGAGAGAATCGCGTTCATCCGCAGCCCGAAGTGGAGAACCGCGACGACGACGATTGCGCCGGCGAAGATCCCGAGCGCCGCCAGGTAGCCGAGTTCGAGCTGCTCGGAGAGGAAGTCGCCGGCCGAGGTGCCGAGGGCGAAGGTGAAGAGGATCGCCAGCCAGTAGAAGGTCTCGCGGCGGGTCGTATAGATGGTGTGGACCGAGAGCGTGCGCTCGACCGCGTACCAGGTGGCGAAGACCGCGACGAGGGCGATGCTGAAGGCGATCGTCGTCGTTTCCAGGGCGACGCCGTAGTTTTCGACCAGGTTGTCGCTGACCAGGGTGCCGACGACGCTGATCAGCACCACCGCCAGCCAGTAGATGCCGGGGATGTAGCGGCGGGCGCGGAACTGGAAGAAGAGGACGACGAGGAGCGCCGCCCCCATCAGGTAGCTGGTGCCGCTGAGGCCGAGGCCGAGGTTTTCGTTCAGGTTGTCGGCGAAGGTCTCGCCGACCGTGGTGCAGAGGACCTTGATCACCCAGAAGAAGACGGTGATCTCGGGGACCTTGTTCAGCATCCGGCGGCCGAGCGAGCGGGCCGAATCGCTTGGGGGAACTGCGGCTGGGGACATCGTGGCGGAGGTCATGGCGCGGCAGGGTGGAGGAAGCGGCTAAACCTGAGATGAGAATCCGGGGCTTCTCAGCGAACCTTTAGCTGCCTCGTCCGGCTTGGCTCCAGGATCTGCGGGGCGATTCGGGACGGGAGCAGCAGGGCGGAGAAGCAGACCATGGTGAAGGCGGCGACCTGGAGTGCGATGCCGAGGGGGCTGGGGGAGAGGGGGTCGCCGAAGACGAGGATTCCGCCGACGATCTGGGTCGCGTTGGCGATCAGGCCCATGAGGCCGATCGTCTCTATGGCTCCGCCGCTTTGGAGGGCGGCGACCGCCGTGTACTGGGCGAGGCCGCCGCAGGCGACGGTCAGGGCGACCAGAGAGGCGATGAGGGGCCAGCCACCGGTGCCGCCGGTGAGGGCCTTGATCGCGATGCCGGCCAGGGCGAAGAGCAGTCCCGCGAGCACCGCCAGGAGCACTCCGCGTTGCTCGGCCAAGCGCTCGGAGCGATGCCCCAGCGCGATCCCTGCTGCCAGCAGGACCAGCCCGCCCTCGAAGCTGGTGATTCCCATCAGGGAGAATCCAGCTTGGGCGCCGTGGAAGTGCGGCAGGGTGCCCGCGAGGAGGGCGAGCCCGGTGCCGCCGAGGGCCAGGGCCAGCCACTGCCGCCGCTCGACCCGCTCGCCGAAGATGCGCTGCGAGAGCACCGCCAGGGTGACGGCGCCGCCCGCCAGCACCGCCTGGACGAGGGAGATCGGGGCCATCGAGAGGGCCGCGACGTGGACCAGCCAGGCCAGCGCCGCCAGGCTCCAGCCGGCGGCGAACCAGGGCGAGGTGGCGAGGCCGCGGAGGCTGCCGAGCGGGCGGCTGATGCAGACGGGCTGCGCCTGCTGGCAGCCGCGGTGCTTGAGCAGCGAGGCCAGGTTCGTCATCAGCGCGGCCGCCGCGGCGAGGCCGATTCCGATCTCCACGACGGGTGCCTTAGGCCGCGGCCCTGCTCCGCCGCCGGCGATTGCGGCGGGGGCGCTGTTTGGGCTGGGTGGCCGTGGCGGCGGAGGCCTGCTTGCCAAGTCCGTGGTCGAGGCCGAGGCTCGTGGCGATCCCGGCCATCTCGCCGGCCTGATCGGCGAGGACGAAGCTGATGCCGGTGCCGGTGCGCCCAGCCCGTCCCGTGCGGCCGACCCGGTGCACGTATGCCTCGCGGTCCTCGGGGGCGTCGAAGTTGATCACCCGGGCGACGTCGGGAATGTCGATCCCCCGCGCGGCGACGTCGGTTGCCACCAGGGTGACGACGGCGCCGCTCTCGAAGCGCGCCAGCGCCCGCTCGCGCTGCCGCTGGCTCTTGTCTCCGTGCATCGCGACCGCCTCCACCTGGTGATTTCGCAGGCGCTTGACCAGCCGGTCCGCGCCGCGCTTGGTGCGGACGAAGACGAGCGAGCGGCCGCCGTCCTCACCCAGGTGCTC
This sequence comes from Solirubrobacterales bacterium, assembly GCA_051959815.1. Lineage (GTDB taxonomy): Bacteria > Actinomycetota > Thermoleophilia > Solirubrobacterales > 70-9 > VAYN01. The sequence continues at coordinate 4,881 of JBQCEW010000011.1, read as the reverse complement.
GACCAGCCGCTCGAGCTTGGCACCCTGGGAGTCGACCGCCACGAAGCGGTGCTCGATGTTGGGCTCCGCCCGCTCGGGTTCGGCGTGGGTGTGGGAGTGGGCCTCGCGCGTGTAGGAGACCGCGACCTGCCCCGCTGCCCCCTCCAGGGTGGCTGAGAAGAACAGGGTTTGGCGGTCGCCGGGAGTCTGCGCGACGATCCGGTCGACCGCGGGCCGGAACCCCATGTCGAGCATGCGATCGGCCTCGTCAAGGACGAGGACCTGGATCCCCTTAAGAGAGACTGCACCCCGCCCGATCAGGTCCTCGAGGCGACCGGGCGTGGCGACGAGGACGTTGGCGCGCCGCGCGGCGGCGATCTGCGGGCCAAACCCGACGCCGCCGTAGACCGCGGCGATCCTGAGGCCGCGGGCCTTGGCCAGCGTGGTCAGCTCGGCGACGATCTGGGTGGCCAGCTCGCGGGTGGGGGCCAGCACCAGGGCCTGCGGGCGTTTGTCCTCGGGGCGAATCAGGTCGACCAGGGGAACCCCGAAGGCGAGGGTCTTGCCCGATCCGGTGGGGGACTGGACGAGGAGGTCGCGACCCGCGAGCGCATCGCGGATGACCATCTCTTGAACGGGGAACGGCTGGGTGATCGAACGTGCCCTGAGGGCGTCGACCACCGGCTTGGAGGTGCCGAGATCGGCAAAGGAAGTGATGTTGTGAACTCCTGAGTTGTACGTCTTGGGAGATCCTGCGGCCCCAAGGCGCCAACTGAGCACGAGGAGGAAACGGAACCTCTCGGGCGGCGAATTGGCCAAGCCCGACCCGGTCCACGGTAGCAGCAGGGTGGCACACTGCTCTGTCTGAACGCCTTTGCACTAGGCCAGCCGCTGCCTTTTGTCTAGCATCGAGCGAGTGGAGCAGGTGGCGGGCCTACAGGTTGAGGGAAAGGCGGCGAAGATCTCCCGCGAGGTCGTCCAGCTCCTGAAGCGGCGCGTCGGCCGCGGTCCGACGAAAGCCCGTACCTACCTGAACGACGAGTGCGTCCTCATCCTCCTGCGCGAGGGCCACACCGCGAGCGAGCAGACGATATTCGAGGGGGGGGGGGAGCCCGCGCTGTCGCCCAGACCCGGGTCGACATCTCGGAGATGCTCCGCGAGCCGCTGATGCAGATCGTCGAACAGCACACCGGGCGCAAGATCGCCGGCTTTCTCAGCAGCAGCCAGCAGGACCCCGACCTGCTCGACTTCGTCTTCGTGCTGGAGAATTCCCCGCTGACGCGGTCCGATGACAACGGGCAGCTTCCCGACTCGCCGTGAGCGCTCCGGCGGCAGGAGCCTGACCCGATGAGGATGCGGGCGGCGGTGCTGGAGGAGTTCGGCGAGCCGCTTGCGGTGCAGGAGGTCGAGCTGGCGGAGCCGCGGGCGGGGGAGGTGCTGGTCCGGCTGCACGCGTGTGGGGTGTGCCACACGGATCTGTATACGGCTTCCGGCGCCGATCCGTCTGGGTATGCGCCGGCCGTGCTTGGGCACGAGGGGGCCGGCGTCGTCGAGGCGGTGGGGCCGGATGTCGGCTCGCTGACGGTGGGCGATCATGTCGTCACGCTCTTCTCGCCCCAGTGCCGCGAGTGCATTCATTGCCTCGACCCGCGGACCAACCTCTGCCTGGCGATCCGCGAGGAGCAGAACAAGGGGCACCTGCCCGACGGGACGACGCGGATCTCCCGGGACGGCGAGGGGATCCGTCACTTCATGGGCTGCTCGACCTTTGCCGAGTACACGGTGATGCCGGAGATCGCGCTGGCGAAGGTGAGCCCGGAGGCACCGTTCGAGCACACCTGCCTCTTCGCCTGCGGGCTCTCGACCGGGCTCGGCGCCGCGATCAATACCGCCGCCGTTAAGCCCGGCAGCACCTGCGCCGTCTTCGGCGCCGGCATGGTCGGGCTCGGGGCGGTCGCCGGCTGCCGCCTGCAGGGGGCCGAGCGGATCATCTGCGTCGACCTCTCGTCGCAGCGGCTGGAGCTGGCCCGCGGCCAGGGCGCGACCGACCTGCTCGAGGGCGGGGAAGGGTCGGTCGAGCGGATCCTCGAGCTGACCGGCGGCTTCGGCGCCGACTACACCTTCGAGGCGACCGGCAACGTCGCCGTGATGCGCCAGGCGGTCGAAGCGGCGCGGATGGGCTGGGGCCTCTGCACCATCGCCGGAGTGGCGGGCCGCGGCGAGACCCTCGACGTCGTCCCCCGCCTGCTGATCACCGGCCGCCGCGTCGCCGGCTCCTCCTTCGGCGGCGTCAAGGGCCGCGACCAGGTCCCGGCCCTCGTCGACCGCTACCTGGCTGGCGAGATCGACCTCGACCCCTTCGTCTCCCACCGAATCAGCCTCGACGAAGTCAACCGCGGCTTCGAGTTGATGGAGGCCCAGGACGGGATCCGCAGCGTGATCGAGTTTTCCTAGGCAAACTCCGCTGGCTGCGGGCCTTGGCTACTCGTCACCATCCCGGACTCTGAAGCCGATCGGTCGCTTCGGCCGGTGTTTGAGGTCGCAATCTGCGACCTCAAAGCTGCCGCTTCGTCCTTGTTGAGCTGAAACATGAAATCTTCCGGAAAGCGGTCCAGATTTCGCTTCACCTGCTCGACCAACCTCTTGGTCTCAACTCCATAAAGGTCCGCGAGGTCTTCGTCGAGCATCACCTGCCGCCCCCGGATGACGAAGATCCTTTGCTCGATTGCAGGCGTCGCGATCAACTCCACCGACTGGGTCTTGTTTCCATTTTCAGGCACACGTTGAGAATGGCAGATGTTCCGGATGCTATTGTCTACATCACCAGTCAAATAATTCCCAGAGGGCGGCTACCTGGCCGGCGAGATCGACCTCGACCCGTTCGTCTCGCACCGACTCACGCTCGGGGAAGTCAACCGCGGCTTCGAGCTGATGGAGGCCCAGGACGGGATCCGCAGCGTGATCGAGTTTTCCTAGGAGGAGTGGCGGAGCCTTCCGCTTGGGACAGGTTGCGGTTTCTCGCCCAGGGACTTGGCCCAAGGGATCAAGGACCTGTCCGTCAGCTCCCGGTCGTAGCCTGTCTGCCGGGTTGGGAGTGGAGGCGTCTGCGGGAAAAAAACAATCTCCGTCGAACTCGCAGGGCGAGGGCGAACGCAGGCGCCTTATTGGGGTCGCCCTGAGGGAAGACAGTATTCGACGGGCGCTTCGAGACGGGGGTCTCGATCGGAAGGGCGTTGCGGAAGCTGTCGACATAGCGCTTGGGGCCGACCATGGGGGCGATGAGTCATTTCAGACTCTTGCGCAGGCTCGGCGGGCCGAGGAGCGACTCGAAGCACGGTGGGGATTCCTTCTTGCGCGATGGCTGGAGCCGCTGGCGGCCCATCCATGGATCGTCATTCAAGTCACCTTTGCCCTGGTGTTCGGGGTGGCCTTCATCGTCTTCGCCGGTGAAGAATTCGAAATTGGCGAGAGCGCGCTGGTGGCCGCGCTGTTCGCTCTCGCGAGTGTTCTGGTCGCCGGACCGGCCTGCTTTCTTTACCGCTCGGTTCGAAATCTTGTTTCGTGGCGAATTGGTACGACTCACAAGGCAGTCGTAGACTTGGAACAGGGCCTGCTCGAGCGCCAAGTCCTCCCGGAGCTTCGCGCCAACATGGTTGACCCACCTTTCAGCCAATCGCTGGCCCCGATCGATACCCGCGGGCTGGGCAGTCTTTTCGATTCCAAATATGAGGTGCAGGTGGCCGCGACCGAGAAGCTGAAGAGAATGCTGGACGAGCTGGAGGCGGGGAGCATCGGCATCGCCGGCTCTCGGGGTGCGGGCAAGACGACCTTGATTCGAGTTGCGTGCAGCGGGAGGTTCGAGATTCGCAGAGGGAAAGCCAAATTCCCCGCGCGAGGGGTAACGGTCTCGGCTCCTGTGCGTTATGAAGCGTACGACTTCATCCGGTATCTGTTCGAGGAACTGTGCTTAAGCGTTCTGCCTTCCACGCCTGTGGAGAAGCAGATGGCAGCGATGCAGCGTAGGTATCTCAGGATCATGTTCCTGACCCTTGTCCTCGGCCAGCTTGTTGCTTTCTCGAGTTTGGCCCTCACCCTCTATTGGAATGGTTCGCGCGCCGGATCCTTCATCGCTGGTGGGGCGCTGCTTATCGGTCTTACCTTTTCTTTGGCTATGGCCCGGCGGTGGGGCCGCGACTCGGAGCTGGAGGAGACGGCCAGGCGACACCTGAGACACCTTCGCTATCTGGAGACCATCTCCCAGGACTGGTCTGGAGAGGTTGCGGCCAAAGCCGGCAAGTTCGGGATGAAACGCACCGTCAGCAGAGCGGAGCAGGCATGGACGCTCCCCGATCTCACCAGGCAGTACCAGGAGTTCCTGGGACTGCTCACCGAAACCAGGCCGATGGTGATCGGTATCGATGAGCTCGACAAGATGAGGGACGTCGAGGAGGCCCGCGGTTTTCTCAACGACATGAAGTCTCTGTTCGACCAACCGAACGTCTACTACCTGGTCTCGATCAGCGAGGATGCCCTCAGCGACTTCGAGCGACGCGGCCAACCGCTCCGCGACGTCTTCGACAGCGTCTTCAGCGACGTGATCCATGTCGATTGCCTAGACCAGAAGGAGTCGAAACTACTCCTGAAGCGACGAGCGATCGGAGTTCCACCTCCTTGGCCCGCGCTCTTTCACAGCCTTTCCGGAGGTCTGCCGAGAGAGTCTCTACGTGTGGCTCGACAGGCGATGCGCTTCCGAACGGAAGAGCACGACCTCGAGGAGATCACGGCGCGCCTGGTGGTGGAGAGGGCGGCTTCGATCGAGCACGCCGCTGGTGTGATCGCCCGCAGACACGTGCGGAGCGACGGCATCCAGCCGGTCCTCGACTGGCTACGGAGCCTGTCCTC
>JBQCEW010000010.1:0-4565 GCA_051959815.1 Solirubrobacterales bacterium | reverse complement strand
CTGGGCGGTCGCGATCGGCGTCCTCTTCGTCGTCGCCAGCATCGCCTGGCCGTACTCGAAGATCGGCATGGAGACGACCTTTATGGCGGCGCTGGCGGCGTCCTACGCGCTTGCGGTCTGGGCGCGGCGCTCGCCATCGGTCCTTAGCTGGGCGCTGACCGGGCTGGCGACCGGGGCCACGGTCAGCACCAAGCCCTACGCCGCGGTCGCGGTGGTGCCGGTGGCGATCCTGCTCTGGCCGGCCTTCGCCGCCCTCGACCGTCGAGAGCGCCTGCGCCTCGCGCTCGCGGTCTGCCTTCCCGTGCTCCTCTGGATCGCGGTGATCGGCTGGTACAACTGGACCCGCTTCGGCTCGGTGACGGAATTCGGCTACGGGGGAGCGCCGTTGACCAAGAGCATGCCGCTGGCGGCGCTCGGGCTGCTCTTCAGCCCCGGCAAAGGGCTCGTCCTCTACAGCCCCCTGGTCGTCCTCGGCGCGCTCGGACTGCCGCGCCTCTGGCGCCGGGACCCTTACCTGGCGGCGGCGCTGCTCGCCGGCTTCCTCGGCCTGCTCTTCCTCAGCGCCCTCTCGACCTACTGGGGGGACGAGGTCTGGGGCCCCCGCTACATCGTCCCCGCGGCCTGGACGATGCTGGTGCCGATCGCCTGGTGGGCCGACTCAGTGTCCCGGCAGAAGGTCCTCGCCGGCCTGGCGGCGGTGGCCGTGCTCGTCCAGATAATCGGCATCTCCGCCCAGTACGCCCACTACACCTTCGCGGTGCGCGGCCTGAGCGGGGTGCCGATCTACGAAGACCGGCTCGGCGTCCCGGCGGAGGAAATTCCCTACGGCAACGACCCGACCCGCTGGATTCCCGAGCTCTCCGCGCTGCTGGTCCAGAGCGAGGAGCTGGTCTCCTCGCAGGTGCTGGAACGCTTTGGCGCCGACGGCCTGAAGGTCACCTACGCCCCCTTCGAGGGGAGAAGCCGGACCGTCGACTTCTCCGAACCCACCTACAAGACCCCGCTCGACTTCTGGTGGGCCGAACCGCCCGGCCACGTCTGGCTCGTCCGCTTCCTGGGGCTGCTCGTCCTGGCGGTTGCGATAGCGGCGGGTGCCGCCCTGTATGTGGTGTCATTCGGCAGGAGGCGCCCGTGGGGGGCGGCTCCCGTACCCGCCAGATGACGACCCGCAGCGAACCGACCGCCGACCCGCTGGAGAGCGCCGCGGGAGACGCGGTCGAGGTCTCGATCGTGATGCCCTGCCTGAACGAGCGCGAGTCGATCGGGGAGTGCATCCGGATGGCGCGGGCGGGACTGGATGCGGCCGGGGCCACGGGCGAGATCGTCGTCGCCGACAACGGCAGCGGCGATGGCTCGCAGGAGATCGCCCGCGAGCTGGGCGCGCGCGTGGTCGATGTGGCGCGCAAGGGCTATGGCGCCGCCCTGATGGGCGGCTTCGAGGCCGCGCGGGGGCGCTTCGTCGTGATGGGCGACGCCGACGCCAGCTACGACTTCAGCTCGATCGGCCCCTTCGTCGAGCGCCTCCGCGCCGGCGACGACCTAGTGATGGGGAACCGCTTCCGCGGCGGGATCGAGAAGGAAGCGATGCCCTTTCTCAACCGCTACCTCGGCAACCCCGTGCTCAGCTTCGCCGGCCGCCTCTTCTTCCGCAGCGGGATCGGCGACTTCCATTGCGGCCTGCGCGCCTTCCGCCGCGACGTCCTCCCCACCCTCGACCTGCAGAGCCCGGGCATGGAGTTCGCCAGCGAGATGGTGGTCAAGGCGACCCTCTACGGCCTGCGGATCTCCGAGGTGCCGACCACCCTCTCGCCGGCGCTGCGGACCCGTAAGCCGCACCTACGCCCGTGGCGCGACGGCTGGCGGCACCTGCGCTTCCTGCTCCTTTTCAGCCCCCGCTGGCTCTTCTTCTATCCGGGCCTGGCGCTGGCACTAATCGGGCTGGCGGCGATGGTGGCACTGCTGCCCGGCGAACTGAGGATCTTCGGGGTCGGGTTCGACGTCCACACCCTCGTCTACGCGAGCGCGATGATCGTCGTCGGCTACCAGGCGATGCTCTTCGCCGTCTTCGCCCGCATCTACGCGATGACGAACGGCTTCCTCCCCGCCAAACCCTGGATCAGGAACCTGGAGGAACGGATCAGCGTCGAGGCGGGCGCACTGGTCGGTCTGGCCCTGATCCTCGCCGGCCTGGCAACCTCAATCGTCGCCATCGCCGTCTGGGGCGGCGCCGGCTTCGAAGAGCTCGAATACCGCCACACCATGCGCCTAGTCGTCCCCGCCGCGACGAGCTTGATCCTCGGCGTGCAGACCGTGCTCGCCAGCTTCTTCGTCTCGATCCTCAGAATCGAGCGCTCGAACGACAGCGGCGGAGCGCCCTAAGCCGCTTTCTCCGAGAAAACCTCCGAAACTCAGGGGGGAGACTTTCTGTCCGCCAGGGCTTTAATCTCTGCAACGTGAAGTCCACCTTGGAGCGATCCGATAACCGCACGCAGAGAGACCTGCCGCCTGGGAGCTACTTCAGGTCCCGCATGGAACGCCGCCACCTGTTTGGGAACCGGGTGCGCTGGGCCGCGCATGTCATTCGCGAAGAGCGGAACCGGCGGCGGCATCGGCAGGAGAAGCTGTTCTAGGCAGAACCCCGCAGAGGAGGATCAGTGCTCGAAGACCTGATTCACCTCCTCATGCAGGTATTTGTCTCCTGCGCCTTCCTCTTTGCCGGGCTCAGCATCCTGGTCCTCGAATTGGGCGACCCGGCAACTCAGAAACTCGCCGCAGGATGGGTCGGCGCGGTGCTCGGCTACTGGCTGCAGTAGCTGTACGCTCGTCCGTCCATGAACGTTTTGGGGACCTTCCTCAAAGACTCCTGACGCGATCAATCATCTATAAGAAGTGCTATCGGTCGCCGATCTCCTTCCGAACCCGCGATAACCATTCAATGTCTCTGTCCAGTTCCCGCGCAGCGTTTACCGCTTCAGAACCTCGCCTTAATTCGGCGTTTGATGGGCTAGGAAATGGAACTTCCACCCGCTCCACTGGATGAGTTGAATCGCGCTGAGTCCAGTCGGTCAGGTACTCAGGCGCATACTTCAAGAGCTGTCCCCGCACTCTCCACTCCCAGCCTGCCGTATCAGCCAAACCGCCACGGTGCGTGTTCTCAAGCCGATGATGGGCCTCTTTCAAGAGGGCAGAAACAGTCTCACCTGCGAGCACAGGAGCTTCAACGGACGTAGAGGTGGGGGCTCGACGGCGACGCTCAAGAACGAAAAGGAGAATGCCTAGTAGTACCAAGAAAATTCCAATTCCAAAGCCGATCCGCTGCTGGTGTACAGATAGCCCCAGCGAAGGGGCAAAGGTGCTCGCAACGGTCAGGCCTACCCCCACAACACCTGCGCTGTATGCGCCGCCTGCCATTCCTACTTAAACCTCCCTCCTGCTGTCATCTGGAGCGGTCTATAGCACCTACCCCTGCATCAGACGGACTGTCTTTGACCAAGGTTTGCCCGGTCATCGCCTCTGGCTGGGGGATGCCGAGGAGGGCTAGGGCGGTGGGGGCGACGTCGGCGAGGATGCCGGTGTCGCGGAGGTGGAGGCCGGGCTCGGTGACGATCAGGGGGACCGGGTTGAGGGAGTGGGCGGTGTTGGGGGAGCCGTCGGGCTCGAGCATGTGGTCGCAGTTGCCATGGTCGGCGGTGACGATGCAGGCGCCACCCTTGGCGGTGACGGCCTCGACGACCTTGCCGAGCTGGGCGTCGACGGTCTCGACCGCCTTGACCGCGGCGGGGATCACGCCGGTGTGGCCGACCATGTCGGGATTGGCGAAGTTGATGATCCCGAAGCGGTAGTCGCCCTCGCGCCAGCGGCTGACGAAGGCCTCGGCCGCGTCGGCGGCGCTCATCTCCGGCTTGTGGTCGTAGGTGGGGACATCGCGCGGCGATTCGACCAGGCAGTGTTCCTCCCCCTCCAGCTCCTGCTCGCGGCCGCCGTTGAAGAAGTAGGTGACGTGCGCGTACTTCTCGGTCTCGGCGACGTGGAGCTGGGTGGCGCCGGCGTTGGCGATGACTTCGGCCAGAGTCACCTGCGGCCGCTGCTCGGGAAAAGCGACCGGGTAGGGCCAGCCCTTGCGGTACTCGGTCATCGTCGTCAAGTCGAGCGGTGCCGCGTCGCGGGGGAACTCGTCGAAGTCGGGGTCGGCGAGGGCGCGGCTCATCTGGCGGGCGCGGTCGGGGCGGAAGTTGATGAAGATCGCGACGTCGCCCTCGGCGGCGCCGTCGTAGTCGCCGATCACGGTCGGCTTGACGAACTCGTCGGTCTCGTCGCGCTCGTAGGACTCTGTGATCGCCGCCGAGGAGCTGGGCGCGTGCAGGCCCCGGGCGTGAACGATCGCGTCGTAGGCGAGCTTGGTTCGCTCCCAGCGGGTGTCGCGGTCCATCGCGTAGTAGCGGCCGCTGACGGTGGCGACGCGGCCGGCCGCCCGCAGCCAGCGCTCCAGTTCCTCCAGGTAGCCCTTGCCGCCGTGCGGGAGCGTGTCGCGGCCGTCGGTGAAGGCGTGGAAGACGACGTCGGGG
>JBQCEW010000009.1:0-3114 GCA_051959815.1 Solirubrobacterales bacterium | reverse complement strand
GTTCGAACCCTCGGAGGTAGACGCCCCTCGGGCGGGGGGCGCGGTAGGGGGGACCCCCTCCTGCGCAGTTGCTGGTGGGGGTGGGTCCCCTGCCGTGACAGGACCCGCCGGCCCAGCGCCTTGTCCTGCGCCGTCACCCGGCTCCATCTCAGCCAAGGGAGCGCCAACGGGAACCTCGTCGTCCACCTGCGCAATCAGCTTGGTGATCACCCCGTCCATAGGCGCCGGCACCTCAGCATCGACCTTGTCAGTCGACACCTCGACGATCGTGTCGCCCTCCTTGACGGAGTCCCCCTCGGCGACGTGCCACTCGAGAACGATGCCCTCGGTCACCGACTCGCCCATCTCGGGCATTGGGATCTGCACGGTGGCCGTCTCAGGCATCTCTTGCTCGCAGTCTAAGGAAAGAGGTTTATCGGCAGCTCAACCGAGATACCCTGCAAGTCCATGAGCTATTTCGTCACCGGCGCAACGGGCTTCATCGGCCGCAACCTGGTCGAGAAACTGCTGCAGCGCGAGGGCACGGTCTACGCCCTGGTGCGGGCCGGCTCGCGCGGGCGGCTGGAGGAGCTGCGGACCAGCCTCGGGGCCGACGGCGCCCGGATCGTGCCGATCACCGGCGACCTCTCCCAGCCTGGACTCGGTGTCTCCGAGGAGGACCTGCTGACGATGCGCGGGGAGATCGACCACTTCTTCCACCTGGCCGCAATCTACGACCTCACCGCCGACGCGGAGGCGCAGGAGATCGCCAACGTCGAGGGGACGCGCCACGCGATCGAGCTTGCGGGCGCGCTGGAGGCTGGCTGCTTCCACCAGGTCAGCTCGATCGCCGCCGCCGGGCTCTACCGCGGGGTCTGGACCGAGGAGATGTTCGACGAGGCGGAAAAGCTCGACAACAACCCCTACTTCCGCACCAAGCACGAGTCCGAGCGGCTGGTCCGCGACGAGTGCCAGCGGCCCTGGCGGGTCTACCGGCCGGGGATCGTGGTCGGCGACTCGCGCACGGGGGAGATCGACAAGATCGACGGGCCTTACTTCTTCTTCAAGACCCTGCAGCGGATCCGGCGGGTGCTGCCGTCCTGGTTGCCGCTGGCCGGGATCGAAGGCGGCGAGATCAACATCGTTCCGGTCGACTACGTCGCCGCGGCGATCGACCACATCGCCCACAAACCGCGGCTGAACGGCCGCGCCTTCCACCTCACCGACCCCAACCCCCATACGGCAGGCGAGGTGATCAACATCTTCGCCAAGGCCGCCGACGCGCCGCAGATGACGGTGCGCCTCGGCGGCGACGTCACCGAGCCGGCGACGGATGCGGTGCGGACGGCGCTCAAACTTTTCCCGCCTGCCAAGCGCGCGGCGAAGGTGGCGCTGAACCAGCTCGACCTGCCGCCGGAGCTGCTCACCTACGTCGACTACCCGACCAGCTTCGATTCGACCCGGACGCAGAAAGCGCTGAAGGGGTCAGGGATCGAGGTACCGCCGCTGGAGAGCTACGCGACGCGGGTCTGGGACTACTGGGAGCGCAACCTCGATCCCGACCTGTTCAAGGACCGCTCGCTCTCGGCCGCGGTGCGGGGCAAAATCGTCCTCATCACCGGTGCGTCCTCGGGGATCGGCAAAGCGACCGCAGTCAAGGTCGCCGACGCCGGTGCGACGGTGCTGCTGGTCGCCCGCTCGCTCGACAAGCTGGAAGCGACCAAGGACGAGATCGTCGCCGGCGGCGGCACCGCCCACATCCACCAGTGCGACCTCGCCGACATGGACGACATCGAGCGGATGGCCGAGGAGGTGCTGGCCTACCACGGCCACGTGGACATCCTCGTCAACAACGCCGGCCGCTCGATCCGCCGCTCGATCTCGCTCTCCTACGACCGCTTCCACGATTTCGAGCGCACGATCCAGCTCAACTACCTCGGCTCGGTGCGGCTGATCCTGGCCCTGCTGCCGGCGATGCGAGGGCGGCGGAGCGGTCACATCATCAACATCAGCTCGATCGGGACGCAGACGAACCCGCCGCGCTTCTCCGCCTACGTCGCCTCGAAGGCGGCGCTGGACGCGTTCGGCCGGGTGATCGCCTCCGAGGTGATCGAAGACAACGTCCACATCACCACCGTCCACATGCCGCTGGTGCGGACGCCGATGATCGCGCCGACGCGGATGTACGACATGTTCCCGGCGATTACCCCCGAGGAGGCGGCCGAGATGATCGCCAAGGCGATGATCCGGCGGCCGAAGAAGGTGGCGACGCGGCTTGGCAACTTCGGCGAGCTGGTGTACGCGGTGGCGCCCAAGGCGAGCGACTCCATCCTCAACACGGCCTACAAGCTGTTCCCGGATTCTCAGGCGGCGAAGGGAAAGAAAGACGAGGCGCGCGACAAACCGCCCTCGACCGAGGCCGTCGCTTTTGCGCACTTGATGAAAGGCGTGCACTGGTAGACGGCTGGGCGGACGCTCTGGTCGAGGGACGGGGCGCCCGGCGCGGCGGGTCCCATTCGGCGCCACCCACCGCGAGGAGCGTCTCCGTCCGAGATTCAAGCGCTCCCGGCCATCCGAAGGGTCGCCAAGGAGCCGCCAACGCGAAGTCGTGGTTCCTTTATCGGGTCCTGGCCGACTAAAGAACCACGGGATCCTTGGTTGGGCGCGGCTCCTCATCGCGTGGTTCCTTTGTCGTGTCATGCCGGACAAAGGAACCACGGGTTTCGGGTGTACGGTGGCGCTCATGGCGGAGCGGCGGCTGAAGCATTGGGGGTGGGGGTATGAGGACCAGGCGCCTTCGGCTACTCAGTTGCGGGAGGCGGCGGAAGGGATTCGGGGGCGGTTTGGGTTTGGGGGTGAGGTTGAGAGGCCGGTGCCGTTGGAGGAGGTGGAGCTGCGGGCTTCGCGGTTGAAGCGGCCGGAGGCGTTTGGGGATCTGTTTTCCGATGGGCACTACGAGCGGGTGGCGCACTCGTTGGGGAAGGCTTATCGGGATGTGGTGCGGGGGTTCTACGGGAAGTTCGAGAACCCACCTGACCTGGTCGCCTCTCCGAAGGACGAGTCCGAGATCGAGGCGGTGCTGAGTTGGGCCGAGGCCGAGGGGGCGGCCGTGATCCCCTTCGGCGGCGGCACCAG
>JBQCEW010000008.1:0-5740 GCA_051959815.1 Solirubrobacterales bacterium | reverse complement strand
AGCATCGGCGCCGCCCCCATCCCCTGCAGGACCCGGCCGACGATCAGCGCCACCTGGTCACCGGCGGCACCGGAGACGATCGACCCCAAGGCAAAGAACACCATGCCCCCAAGAAAGACCCGCTTGCGCCCGAACATGTCCCCCAGCCGCCCCGCCGTCACCACCAGCACCGCGATCGTCAGCAGGTAGCCGTTCATCACCCACTGCAGCCCCTCCGAGCTCGCCCCCACGTCGTGCCGGATCGCCGGCAGCGCCAGCGCCACCACGGTCGAGTCCAGCATCAGCAGGAACAGCCCCGCGCAGGCCCCCCACAACGTCCACCACTTCCTGTTCGCATCCGTAATCCCCATCGGCGGCGCGACGCTATCGGCGCAGGCGGCGGAGGACCCCAAACCTACGTCGGTTTGACCGCCTTGAAATTTTCCTCTACCGCTGCGGCCAGTGGAGCGATGAGAGCTACCGCAGCGCGGATTGAATCGCACGTCTGTTGCCAATCTTCGGACCAGGCTCCTGCCGAGGCGGCCGATGCACCGGCTAGGGAGGCGGCGCTCAACATCGCCTCGTAACCCTCGTCTGTATCAACGCCGTACTCATGTGCCTCTACGAGTTTCAGGGAAGCCATCGCAGCAAATCCCCCCGTCACCGCCGCCCATCCTTTCTCGGGTGCAATTGCCCCCAACCTTTCGGCTTCCTCGAACAACATTTGCGGATCTAGCAGAACGTCATCGAGTCCGATAGACCGAACGACCACTGCGTCCACCGAACCATTTGCCCATACGTGCCGAGCAATTCCGCACAGCCAGCCGGTGCGCATCACCTCAACCTCATACGGGGGCGGCGAATCGGTAAGAACTAGTTCCCTGCGGTCAGGTGCCTGGTTACGCAGTCCGGCCTCAAAATCTAGGGCGCCGCCGATGAATTTCTGAGCGACCGGAGAGCTTGAAAGGGGCTCCAGGTCGATCACGGCTCCGCCGGTAACTCGTTCAAGCCACGCCACATCGACAGGCTCCTCATCGGATGGCTCAGCCATCGTCGGCATGAACGCAAGCTCCATCCCCGTCGAATGGGTCGAAACAATCGGCAGTTTCAGGTCCTTATCCAGAAGCACATTTCCATCTTCTTCACCCCAACATTCCCAACCGAGAACCAGCCATCCATACCTCCATCTACTCCCGAGCCGCATCTCAGGACCAGGGTGCACAGGCTCCATACCCATGGGCCGGACCCAGTCCGGATCGTTCGCACCGGCTTGAGCAAACCGAAGCCAAGTTGGCTCAATCCACATCTCGGTAGAAATGTTTCTGGGAGGTGGGCCTCCATCTAGGAATGCCAGTGCGTCCTTCGGAAGGAGGGTCCCGCCCTCGGAATGGACCGTTTCAGCTAGACGACAACAGATGTGCTTAACGAAGTAACGCAAGACGTTGTTCGAGACTTCGAGCCACTCGAAACCCAGCGCTTCTTCCAGATCGATATATCGATCTGCAATCACCTTCTCCTCGTTCTCGAAAATCCACTCGATAAAGCAGTCATAGGCTCGGTCGAACGGTTGACTCCTAGCGTTATTGCAGTAGCTGCAGAGAGAGGCCGAAAACTTGAAGGCGTCGTTCTTCGTGCTCCGGTGCTCCGACGTTTTCTCCCCGCGATAAGCAACTAGAGTTCGACCGGCACGAAGCTCGCCGCGTCCGTGCTCGCGGATCAAGTCACTGCGCTTGAACATGTGCTCCCGACTATCGGCATCGCGTTCTTGACACCAGTAGCACCTACCGCGGGCGATCTCTACGAGCTGATCCGTATCCATGAGGAGTCGATGCTCAATTTAGCTGAGGCTCTTGTCTGCACCTTGGCTTATTTTGGTCAGCCGAGCCAAGCGAATGAGCTAGCTCGTTTCTGCTGCTGCCTCCGCTTCAATTTCCGTGTTCCGCTTGGCTCGCTCAGCAGCAAGAGGATCCTCATCGAGTAGCTCCCGGATCGTCTCTGCTGGATAAATCACCGCAACCCCTGCGGCTACTGGAACATCAAGCTTGTTTTCTTGATCTAGAAGGGTGACACTGGCCTTCAAATCGAAGTGGCCGCCCATCATCCCGATCAATAGGGTGGACTGAACAGGATAGGTGAGCCCAAAGTTCTCGGTTTTCTGCTGGTCGCTGATATAGCGGACGAAGCAGGGCGAGCCACTGAAGCCGCCGAATGACTGGCAGTCGATCAAGTGGCCGCGTGCCCTGATAAGCGTGTTGCTGCCCAGGCGCATCGGAATGCCGTCCTGATACAGCGCCCCGATCGTGCCGGTGCGGACCATCGGGATGTTCTGTGCGCCCATTGAGGGCACCTGACCGAGGAGACCGACGAAATAGACATCAGCCCCCGGCTGCGGTTCCCATCGTCGTTTCGTCGTCCCGACGATGTCCTTGTCTTCAACCGCGAGGAAGTCGTAATCCTCATAAGGCAGCGGCATCCGCGTGACCGCTATGTCCTCACTCGCGTGGAAGATCCACTCGTCCACCTTGTGATCCACCGTAGTGCCGTCTTTGCGATTCAGCTTGACAAAGGAGGCCGTTAACAATCGGACCACGTGAGCGGCAGTGACGATGTAAACAAAGCCTTGCTCGTGATCGGCCTCAAACCGCAGTCCGACCAGGAAGCCAGTACCGCGCAGCTTCGCCTCCTCCTCACCGTCTAGCTGGCCGCTAATGAAGACGACCGTTTTGGCGTATTGCTCTCCAAGAGCCATCGCGGTGCTACTCCTTGACCTTGAAGTTAGATGTCAGCTCAGCTTGGAGCTCAGAAGCTGAACTAAGACTCGGCCTCCTACGATAAGCCCTGCTCCCACGCTCCGGCTGTTAGTGAGTCGCGACGAGGTCGCGCTGGGGGTCGATGCCCCAGCGGGTGCCTACTGCGGCTAGGTCGTCGGTTAGGGGCCAGCGGTCGGGGCGCTCTTCGCCTTCGTGCTCGGGGTTGGCGCCCTTGAGGGCCATGCAGCCGGTGTTGTCGCCGATCGCGCGGATCTCGTCGACCTCCTCGGCCGTGAGGCGCTGGTCGGCGGGGAGGGCGGCCAGCTCGGCGCGCTTGTCCTCGATCGAGCGTGCCTCGGGGCCGATCTCTTGGATCAGGGTCGGCGCCACCGACTCGACTGCGGGGTGGGCGAGGTTCCACTGGCAGGCAAGCTGGATCGGGGTCAGCTCGTGTCGTTCGGCGATCGGCCGTAACCGCTCCAGCTTCTCCAGTCCCGCCTCGATCCAGCCTTCCGGCCGGAACTTGCGGTGGTCGTGTTCGGCCAGCTCCATCCCCGGGCGCACGTCGCCCCAGAAGAGGCCGCCATAGTCGACCACCCGGGTCAGCACCTTGACGTCGTGCTTGGCCGCCGCGTCGAGGCAGAGCTCGCCGGGCCAGGGCTCGAGCGGGTTGAGGATGATCATCGCCCAGTCGATCGCCTCGCCGAAGCGCTCTAGGCAGGCGATCAGGTCGAGGGTGAAGCCGTTCGCCGGCCCGGGCGCGACGCCGATCCGTGCCGCCAGCCCTTCCCCGCGCAAGGTCGCCATCGCCTCCCAGACCACCTCGCTGGAGTAGCCGATCCGATCGGGGTTGTGGAGCAGCAACAGGTCGAAGGAGTCGGCTCCGATCCGTTCCAGGCTGCGCTCGGTCGCCATCCGCAGGTAGTCCTCGTACTGCTCGGGTCCTCGCAGGCGCGGATCGGTGAAGCGCGGGAAGCCTTTCGGGCCATCCCGCTCTCCCTCGTAGAAGTCGTGCCCCACGGCGCCGATCAGGCAGTACTCATCGCGCGGCACGCCCTCCAACGCCCGTCCGAGGACCCGGTCCGCCTCACCCTGCCCGTAGGCGTCGGCAGTCAGGACCGTGTCGATGCCGCCGCCCGGGCGCAGCAGCGCCTCCAGCCGCTCCTCCTCGATCGCCTCCCCGAAGCGGAGGAAGCGCCCTCCGCTCCAGGTGCCGATCGCGGCCCGGCCCGGCTCCTTCACCGCCTGACTCCGGCTAGGGCTGGACGTCGCCGGCGCCGTCGGAGCCCGCGTCGTCGGACTCGCCCTCGCCGCCGTCGCTCTTGACGCCGACGCCGACCTTCTCGCGTTCCGGCTCGGCTTTGCGCTTCGGCTTCTTCGGGGCGATGATCTCCAGCTTGAGGGGTTTGTCCTCCTCGTCGCCGGCGGCGTCGCGGCTGACCATCACCGTCGAGCCGGGCGTCATCTCGCCCTGGCGCAGGACCTCGTCGGCGAGCGGGTCCTCGATGTAGCGCTGGATCGCCCGGCGCAGCGGGCGGGCGCCCATCGACGGGTCCCAACCTTTGTCGACCAGCAGGTCCTTGGCCTCGTCGGTCAGCTCCAACTGGAGTTCGTGCTCGGCGACCTGGACGCGGACGCGGTTGATCATCAGGTCGATGATCTCCTTGACCTCCTCCTTCGCCAGCTTGTGGAAGACGATCACCTCGTCGA
Source organism: Solirubrobacterales bacterium (assembly GCA_051959815.1). Lineage (GTDB taxonomy): Bacteria > Actinomycetota > Thermoleophilia > Solirubrobacterales > 70-9 > VAYN01. The sequence continues at coordinate 1,301 of JBQCEW010000008.1, read as the reverse complement.
TCCGGTTGAGGAACTCCGGCCGGAAGACTTTTTTCAGGTCGCTCATGATCCGGTTCTTCATGTCGTCGTAGGACATGCCGGTCTCGTCGGAGACGGTGAACCCAATTGAAGTGTTCTTGGCGATCTCACCGGCGCCGATGTTCGAGGTCATGATCACGATCGCGTTGCGGAAGTCCACGGTGCGACCCTGGGCATCGGTGAGACGTCCGTCCTCGAGGATCTGCAGGAGGATGTTGAAGACGTCCGGGTGCGCCTTCTCGATCTCGTCGAGCAGCAGGACCGAGTACGGCTTGCGGCGCACGGCCTCGGTCAGCTGGCCGCCCTCGTCGTAGCCGATGTAGCCCGGGGGCGAGCCGACCAGACGGCTGACCGCGTGCTTCTCCATGTACTCGGACATGTCGATCCGGACCATCGCCTCCTCGTCGCCGAACAGGAACTCGGCGAGGGTGCGGGCGAGCTCGGTCTTGCCGACCCCGGAGGGGCCGAGGAAGATGAACGAGCCGGCCGGCCGCTTCGGGTCCTTGATCCCGGCGCGCGAGCGGCGGATCGCTTTCGAGACGGCGGTGATCGCGACCTCCTGGCCGATCACGCGCTTGTGGAGTTCCTCCTCCATCCGGATCAGTTTCTTGGTCTCGGCCTCGGTCAGCTTGAAGACGGGGATGCCGGTCCACATCGAGACGATGTCGGCGATCTCCTCCTCGCCCACTTCCGGCCGCTCGCCGTTCTCGCCCTCGGCCCACTCGTCTTCGAGCTGGCGCTTGCGGGTCGTGAGCTGGCGCTCGGTGTCGCGCAGGTTGGCGGCCTTTTCGAACTCCTGGGCCTCGATCGCGGACTCCTTTTCGCGCCGCGTCTTCTCGATTTCCTCCTCGAGGTCGCGGTAGACCGGCGGCGCGCTCATGCTCTTGATCCGCATCCGCGAGCCGGCCTCGTCGATCAGGTCGATCGCCTTGTCCGGCAGGAAGCGGTCGGAGATGTAGCGGTCGGCGAGTTCGGCGGCGGCTTCGAGGGCGTCGTCGCGGATCGTCACCCGGTGGTGCTGTTCGTAGCGCTCGCGCAGCCCCTCGAGGATTTTCACCGTGTCCTCGGGTGAGGGCTGGTCGACCTTGATCTGGGCGAAGCGGCGCTCCAGCGCCGAATCCCGCTCGAGGTACTTGCGGTACTCGTCGAGCGTGGTCGCGCCAATCGTCTGCAGCTCGCCGCGGGCCAGGGCCGGCTTCAGGATCGAGGCCGCGTCGATCGCGCCCTCGGCAGCGCCGGCGCCGACCAGGTTGTGAAGCTCGTCGATGAAGAGAATGATGTCG
>JBQCEW010000007.1:0-16101 GCA_051959815.1 Solirubrobacterales bacterium | reverse complement strand
GGGGTCACTAGCGAGCAGCTTGTCGAGGAACGGATGAGGAGAGCGGACGGCTTCGCCCCCGGCGAGGAGATGCCAGGGGGCGTGAACATGAAAGTGGTCCACAACAGCACGGTCTTCCCTAGCCGTCCGCGGGGCGGTACTTGAGCCTCGACAGGCGAGGCGAGCGAGGACACTTAGCAGCGGCGATTGAAGCCGTCCCCGAGAAGCCCCCGCTTCGTCACGGTGACCGGCTCCCCCACGATCCGAAAGCCATCGGGAATCGTTCGCCGGCCATCTTCCTCACCTGGCAGCTGGTGGGAGGCGCCCTTACTCCGGGCGAGCATGTCGAAGGTGAACGTCGTGTGGGGAGGATCGCCCGGCTGACCGACCTCCCAGAGATACGTGGGGTCAGGCGGCGCGGACCAGGACGCTCCTTCGTGACGCACTGCCTTGAAATACCAGTGGTGGTCGTCGAAGCTCCATACGGCGACAGCGACGACGCTCTTGGCCGTGCCGGTGAGGGTCGCATTCAGGTACCCGCTGTCAGGGATGCCGCTGATCGTGCAGATTGTCGGCGCGCGACCGATCACGTCGTGGGTCGGTTCGGTTCTCAGAGAGTCGGTCTTGCCCTTACCCCCGCCGCTAACGGCGATGATGATGAGCGACACAAGAAGGACGCCAATCGCCCCGATGAGAATCGGATCACGGAGCAGGGCACGCTCCAAGAGCCGCCACACCAGGACAAGGAAGGCAATGATCGCTAAGCCGATCAGGACCTGCGTGAAGGACAGAGGCACGGCCACGAAGACGACGCCAGCAATCGCGGCCACCAAGGTAGCCCAGCCTGCATAGTCTTTTTTGGACATTCGCTTCTACCGTTCCCCGACCTCGCCTGCCTTTAGGTCGGCAAGCGGTTCACATGCGATCTACAACGCCTCCGCAGCGCGGCCGCAGGATATAGGAACAAGCCGATTCCTCGGCATTAGCCGGAGGGGTCAGCGATCCCCCGAGCCAGGTCGCAGGCGATAGCGACCAGGAGCAACTCGCTCGAATCTCCCCGAATCGCTTTGAGTTTCCGCCCAAAGACAGGCCTTGATGGACGATCTCGACAACGGCTTCCCAAGAGCCGCGACCGCCTCCACCACGTCTCGGACACGCATCCCATCGGGCTGATCCGCCAGAGCCCGCGCGATCGCATCGGGAATCAAGCCATTCCGCGTGCGGCGAAATCGCGGGCGGGTCGGCGTTGTAGGGCGGCTTCCCGAAGCGGCTTGCCGCTCAATCTGCCGATGGATACGCTGGAGCCGGGCTTGGTGGTCTTGGTTCCAAAGACTTCCGACCAAGCCCATCATCTCTTTCCCTTATCGCTTCCCCACTAAGAGGAGCCACGATGCACTTCGGCTTCGATGTAGGTGCCGTCAGGCAGGTGGGTGGTTACTTTGAAGGTACTGTTAGGCGGGATTCCGGCCGAGTTCTCTTTCAGGACCCTGGCGCTCGCCTCGTCAAGCTGCTTGATGAGACGGGGAGGAACGTCTCTTGGAGGTTGATCGGCAGCGACCGAGACAGCCTTGATTCCAGATGAACCCAAAGTGGCAATTGCGCTAAGCAATGCCGCGGTAAAACGGATCGCAGTTTCATGCTCTTTGAACCAGACTTTCAACGAGCCGATCTCCATGCGCTCGATCAGGAGTCCGCACTCAGAGGCCGGCAGCAGGATTTCCAAGTCCGTCGTACCACCAGACGAGGGAAGCTCGCTCTCCCTTAGCTCGGTGGCCATCCAGGCCAAGCGCCAGAAAAGATCGAGCGTCTCGATCACCTTGGCAAGAGGAGCCGCGTATTGGTCGGGGAGTTCGACTGCGACAGCTACGGAGATCTCGCTCTCCACCTCGATCCCCCACTCCGTTGCCAGGGGCCCAGAGATCTCCTCTGCCGCTCTTCGCAGACCGAAATAGACCTCGCGCAGAGCTTCACTGTCAATCTCACGGCCGGGATCGACCAAGCCGACCTGTGCTACCGCGTCAGGAGCCATATCGCACCCTAGCCTCTACGTATGCGCTAGTCCACCTCCTTGAGCGAGCGTGATCGCGAAGGTCGCGGTGAAGCTCTCTCCCGGCGGGAGCATGCGCAGGTCTTCGCCGCTCACTAGCGCGTTGGTCGGGGCGGTCATTGGCTCGAAGGCGACAGCATCGAGGTCCAGCGGAGCGTAGATCTGGGCGAAGGGGTAGTCCTCGCCTATCCGCAGCTCCAGACGCCGGCCAGCGCCGGTGAGGGCGAAGGGCTCGCCGTGCGCCGGCGCTAGGAAGGCGTCGTCGAAGGTTCGGGTACCGAGCGGGCCGCTCTCGATCTCCACCGCTTCCCGTCGACCCGTCGGCAGCATCCGCTCGTCGAGCTTCAGCCGCTCCCGCACTGGGGCGGTCAGCTCCCACTCGCTCCGCGGCATGTCTGGCAGCCGCAGATAGGGATGGAAGCCGAAGGCGATTGGCACGCTCGCCTCCTCTCCCGCCCGCACCGTCGTCGCGATCCGCAGCTCCGGCCCCGCCAACGTCGCCTCGATCTCCACCCGGTGCGGGAATGGGAACGCCTCCAGCAGCTGCGGATAGGCGGCGAAGTCGAAGCTCGCAGCCAGCACCCCGCCGTCGTCTTCGAGCTCAACGTGGCGCTCAACGTGCCAGCCGCGCGCTGCCGTCAGCAGGCCGTGCATCGGCAGTCCGCCCCCGTCGCGCTTCACGTGCAGACCCTCGAGCTCCAGGTCCACCTTCCGTCCCGCCAGCTCGATCCTGCTCTTCCCCAGCCGGTTCGCCCACGGATGCAGGAACGGGATCCCCATCGTCGAGCCCGCCTCGATGTATTTGGCCAACCCGCCTCGCTGCCCCAGTAGCTCCTCGCCCCGGTGGCGCAACCCGCAGCAGACCATCCCCGCCTCGGGGACGAAGATCGCCTCGATGTCGCCGAGCGCCTCGCTTTCCAGCGTCAGCGCCCCGAACCCCTCCTCAACCCGCTCGCCGACCACCTACGACTGCTGCAAGACCGAGAGGGTGTTGCCCGAGGGGTCCTTGAACCAGGCGATCTGCGGCCCAGGCGACCGCACGATGCCCTTCTCGTCGTGCGCGAAGCCTTCGTAGCGCTCGAAGCTGATCCCGCGGGCGACCAGGTCGTCGACGGCTGCGTCGATGTCGTCGACTTCGAAGTTGAGCATCGTGTAGCTGGCCGGGCTCATGTCGGCGCTGAGGTACATCAGCACCTCGTACCCGTCCGCCATCCGCAGTTTCGTCACCCCGTGTTCCTCGCTGAGCACCTCGACGCTCAGCCCGAGCGTTTCCTCGTAGAACTCCCTTGCCTTGTTCATGTCGTGGACGGCAAACCCGCTGGTCGCCTTGCTGTTGCCGAGCATGCGTCGATCCTCTCCCCTCGGACTTTATTCGTCAAATGACGGCCGGCGGCGGTTGCGCTTGCGCTCGCCGGCGCGCCGCTTCTGCTCCAGCCGCCGCTGCTTCGAGGCGCGACTAGGTCGAGTGGGGCGGCGCTTGCGCTGCACCCGTAGACCGGCGGCGATCTTCTGCGCCAGCCGGCGCAGCGCCAGCTCGCGGTTGCGGGATTGGCCGCGGGCATCCTGGGCGACTGCGGTGACGACCGGCCCCAGCCGCTCCAGCAACCGCGCCCGCTGCGCGTCGTCAAGTGCCGCCGAAGCCTCGACGTCGAAGACCGCTTCGACCCGCGAGGCGGTGACGTTCGCGTGCTGGCCGCCCGGACCCGACGAGCGGCTCGTCCGCAACTCGATCTCGTGCAGTGGCAGCGAGAGGCGGTCGTTGATCCGCAGCTCCTCGGCCACGGATCAACCCGAGAGCTCGGGGATGTATCGCTCTAAGTGCTCGGCGATCGTCTGCCGCACCCACCGCTGCATCTCGGCGTCGGCCATCCGGTAGCGGCCGAGCAGCATCTTCTGGTCGGTCAGCGGCAGCTCGGCGATCTCCCAGCGCACCGCCAGACGCTCGAACAGCGCCTCCGAGCGGCGGTGCCAGGCATCGTCCTGCGAGGCGGCCTGGCTGGCCGGCGACTCCCCCAGCTTGGCGATCGTCCCGGCGCTCAGCGTCTGCCGCAGCGTGAGGATGTTGCCCTCGGGATCGGTGTAGTCAACGGTCGGCGGCTTCTCACGCGAGCGCCGCTGCTTCTTCCGCTTCGCCACGTCAGGCGAGGGCGTCGATCTTGCCGGCCAGCTCGAAGTCGGCGGCGGTCAACCCGCCCTCGGAGTGGGTGGAAATCGTCACCGTCACCGTCTCCCAAGCGATCGCCACGTCCGGGTGGTGACCCATCCCCTCCGCCGGCTCGACCAGGCTGGAGACGAACTCCACGGCGCCGACGAAGTCGCCCCGCCTGAAGCTCTTCTCGATCGCCTCGCCGGAGCGGGTCCAGCCGTCGAGGCCGGCCAGCCGCTCCTGCACCTCCGCATCGCTCAGCAACGCCACGCGCTTATGCTGGCAGGCCAACGATGGCGGCGCAATCCAGTCAAAGGCCGGTCCTCTGGCAGATCGACATCTCGCACTACGCCGAAAAGGCCCGCTGGGCGCTCGACCACAAGGAAATCGACCACGTCCGCCGCTCGGCGCTGCCGGGGACGCACATCCCGATCGCCCTCTTCCTCACCCGCGGCGAGCACCCCACGATTCCCGTGCTGCAGATGGACGGCCGCGCGATCGGCGACTCGACCGCGATCATCGCCGCGCTGGAGGCGAAGCACCTCGACCGGCCCCTATACCCCTCGACGCCGGAAGAGCGCCTGCGGGCGCTGGAGCTGGAGGACTGGTTCGACGAGAACCTCGGCCCCCACGCCCGCCTGCTGCCCTTCTACGAGCTGATCCAAGAGCCGGAGCTGTTCGCCGAAGTGGCCGCCGAGAGCGTCCCGGGACCGCTGGGGAAGGTGAAGCCGGTGGTCGGCGCCTACGCCCGCACCTACACCTCCCTGCGCTGGGGCGCCAACAAGAGCGACGACGCAGAGTGGGCGCGCGAGGCCATCGTCGCCGCCCTCGACAAGCTGGAGGCCGAGTTGGCGAAAGGCGAAGGCGAATTCCTCGTCGGCGACCAGCTCACCGTCGCCGACGTCACCGCCGCCTCCCTCTTCTACCCGATCGTCATCCCTCCCGAGGGCCCACTCGACCCCAAGCTGCCGCGCCCGCCCGCCTTCGACAGCTTCCGCGAGAGCCTCAGCGACCGCCCCGGCTACCGCTGGGTCGAGGATATTTTCCGCCGCCACCGCTAGAAGTTTCGATTCGGCGACAGAAGTTCTTCAGAAATTTTTGTTTCTACGACAAAAAGTTGCAATTGGCTCGGTAGGCTGCCACCATGCAGACCATGGCACCGCCTGAAGAAACCCCGCAGGAGCGCGCCGCGCGAATCGACGAACGCTTCAATGAAGTCAATCGTCGAATCACGGAGGGGCGGGAAGAAACCAAAGAGCGCTTCAACCGGCTCGAAGGCGACATCCGCCAATTGCGGGAGGTCGACATTCGTCAGGTGCGGGAGGTCGACATCCGGGACCTGAGGGAGGGCGACATCCGCGAACTGAAGCAAGGGCTCGCGGCAGTTCAGACCAACTTAAATCGCTTCGTCGTCGGCGCCGTCAGCGGCTGGGTAGTTCTCATGGTGACGCTCCTCGCCAAAGGCGGCTGAGTCATCCACAGATGCAGACATGCAGATGTTGATCGAGAAAAACACGAGGCAGGGAGATCACGTGGATCGAGTTGACGAAAAATTCGAGCGCATCGATGAACGATTCGACCGGGTCGAAGAACGGCTGGTCGAGGTCGACAGGCGGATCACCGAAACTGGGAAGGCAACTGACCTTCGCCTCAAGGAACTGGACCGGCGGATCAACGATACGTCGGCTGAAACGGATCGTCGTCTGAAGGAGCTAGACCGGCGAATCACCGAGACCTCAGCTGGGACGGATCGTCGTCTGAAAGACGTTGACCGGCGGATCACCGAGAGCAACGAGGAAACGACCCGGCGATTCAAGGAAGTGAACCGTCGAATCGACGAGAACACGGCAGAGGTGAGGGGCTTCAGGGAGGAGATCAAAGCCTTCCACGCCACCTTCCAGCGCGGCAACTACACGCTGGTCGCAACGGTGGTCGGCGCGATCCTGGTGCTCCTCGTCAAGGGCGGCTGAGTCAGCCGCCGATCGGGGCGCGGGGGTTGGCGCCCCAGAAGACGACGGTGCCGAGCATGCCGATGATGTGGACGGCGACGATGTTGAAGACCATCGACCTGGCGGTGGCGGTGCCGACGCCGACCGGGCCGCCGGAGGCGGTGTAGCCGTAGTAGCAGCCGACCAGCACGATTACGGTCGCCATCACCAGGCCCTTGATCAGGCTGAAGATCAGGTCCGGAGGGCTCTGGTACATCCAGAAGATCAGCAGGTAACCGCCGGAGGAAACGTCGCCCACCTGCTGCACCACCGAAAGGTAACTGGCGGCGTAGATCAGCCCGATCCCGACCAGGTAGAGGAAGGGGATCGCGATCCAGGCCCCCAGCAGGCGGGTCGCGCAGAGGAACGTGATCGGCTGGATCCCCATCACTTCGAGCGCGTCGATCTCGTCGGAGATCCGCATCGCCCCAATCTCGGCGACAATGCCGGTCCCCACCTTGGCCGCGAGAATGTAGCCGAAGGCGTACGGCAGCCCCTCCCGCAGATCGCAGTAGGCCGAGAAGACGCCGGCCAACGAAGGGGCGCCGATCGAGCGGTTGAAATAGGCCGCCTGGAGGCCGCACTGGAGACCGAGGATGAAGACGAACGCCCAGATGATCAGGGCCGAGCCGAAGATGAGGATGCCCGCCTGGCGCAGGCCCTCGCCGAAGAATTTGAAGACCCGGCCCGAGTAGACCTGCCCCGCCACCCGCAGGCCAAAGCGGCCGATCTCGCCGAAGGAGTCGAGCCAGTTGCGCGGGACTTCCAGCCAGGTGTTCACCGGACCGCCTGCAGTTCGGGGTTGGTGGCGAGGATGATCGAGCTGACGACGAACTGGAAGAAGAAGACCGCGACCAAGGCGATCACCACCGCCTGGTTGACGGCGCGGCCGACGCCGGCGGCTCCACCGGACGCCGACATCCCCTTGTAGGAGCAGACGACGGCGACGATCGCCCCGAACATCGTGCACATCAGGACCGAGGACCAGAGGTCGGTGATCGTGGCGTTGGAGAAGAGCGTCGCGAAGAAGCCGCCGAGCGGCTGGTGGTAGAGCAGCTCGGCGGCGATGCCGGCGGTGAGCCCCATGACGATCGCGAAGATGTCGAGCAGGGCGGTGACGACCATCAGGGCCAGGAAGCGCGGCACCACCAGGTTCTTGACCGGGTCGACGCCGAGCACCTGCAGGGCGTCGAGCTCCTCGCGGATTTTGCGGGCGCCGAGGTCGGCGGTGATCGCCGTGCCGGCGACGCCCGCCACAACCACCGCGGTGACCAGCGGCCCGATCCAGCGGATCGCGATCACGACGAAGAAGCCGCCGAGGCGGTCGAGCGCCCCGAACAGCGAGAGGATCCCGGCGGCCTGCAGTCCGGGGGCGCCGAAGTTGAGGGCGAAGGTCGAGACGATGAGCGGGAACCAGGAGAGCCTCAGCACGAAAAGGAACTGCCAGACGAGCTCCTCGCCGTAGGGATAGGGAGATCTCACCGCGGAGACCAACGTCCTCACGGTGAGGATCATCATCACCCCCACCTGCTCGAACGCCTCCTTGACGGGGAGCAGCCCTCGCTCTAGCGCGTCCGCCACCGGCTCATCGCCCTCCCCAGCGGACCGCGGCTGCGTGCCCGCTCCCGCACCTCCTGCGTGCTTTCCCGCTGCGCCGCGGCGAGCTGCGCGATTAGCGTATCCCGCGTTTCCTCCAGCTCCTCGACGCCAGCGACGTGGGCAACCGCGCGCCGCGGCGCCGTCGCCAGGTTCTCCTGCAGATGGGCCGTATAGGAAGCGAGCTCGGCCTCGAGGCGAGCGATTTGGCGGCGCAGCTCCTGGCGGATCTCCAGCGTTTCGCTCTCCTCTGGAAGACTCGCGCACGCCATCGCGACGATCGCCAGCTCGCGGGGTCCGATTCCCGCCTCGCCCGCGCGGCGCAGCGCATCGGCGGCGATCTCTTCGAGCTGCGGAGTGGACTCAACCCCTTCAGCGACGAAGGTGCCCTGCCCATGACGGGTGACAACGAGCCCGTCCCCCTCCAGCGCCTCGTAAACCGCGCGCACGGTCCCGACGTTCACGCCGGCCCACTCGGCCAGCCGCCGAAAGCTGGGCAACCGCTCCCCCGCCCCCAGCTCCCCGGTCCTAATCAACGCTCGCAGCCGCCAACTCAGCTGCAACCCCACCGGCAGCTCGTCACTGGGATCAACCCGAAACGGCGTCTCCAACTGTGTCATTAGACCGCACAGTACCTCCTCCAACTGTACGGATCAACTAAAACAGTCGTGGAGGGGTTGGGGGGACCCGGAGGAGCCTCCCCAATTGGCGACGGAGGGTCCTCCCCAACCCCTCCCCTACGGCGTCAAGACGATCTTCAACGCTTCCCGCCGGTTATAGATCTCGTAGGCCTCGCTCGCCTGGTCCAGCGGCATGTGGTGCGTCACCAACGGGCTCGGGTCAAGCTTGCCCGCCTCCATCAGGGCGAGGACGCGGTCGACGTGGGCGATCACGTTGGCGAGGCCAAGCCGGAGCTGCAGGCCCTTGAGCCAGGCGAGGCCGAGCGGGACCTCTCCCTTACCGGCGTAGGCGCCGATCCCGGAGACGGTGCCGGCGTCGCGGGCGAGGCTGATCGCCAGCGCCAGCGGCCCCGGGTCGCCGACGGCGTCGACAACGACGTCCACGCCCAGGCCTTCGGTCGCCGCGCGCACAGCTTTTTTCGGCTCGTCCTCGGTCAGGTGCAGAGGCGTCGCACCGAACCGCTCGGCCATCTGCAGCCGTTCCTCGACGGTGTCGATCGCGAAGACCTCGACGGCGCCGCCTGCCACCGCCGCCTGCACCGCACAGAGCCCGACCGGGCCCAATCCCAGCACTGCAACAGAATCTCCCGCGCGCATTTCTGCGTGGGCGACGGCGTGATAGCCAGTCCCCATCACGTCGCCGGCAAACAGCGCCACCTCAACCGACATCCCCTCCGGCACCCGCCGCAAGGTCAGGTTCGCCCGCGGCACCAGCAGCAGCTCCGCCTGGGCGCCCTGCAGGTCGCCCAGGTTCGCCCCGTGGCCGAAGGTCTGGCCGTTGCGGCAGCGGTGGTAGTCGCCGCGTAGGCAGGAGGCGCAGGTCGCGCAGGCGGTGTGGAAGGTGCCGAGGACGCGGTCGCCGACCGCCACCCGTTCGACGTCGTCCCCCGCCGCAACAACCGTGCCGACGAACTCGTGCCCGATCGTGAAGCCCTGCTCGACCGGGACCCGCCCGTGGTAGATGTGGAGGTCCGAGCCGCAGATGCCGCTCGCCTCCACCCGGACGAGCGCATCGTCAGCCGCGACGATCTCCGGGTCGGGCTTCTCCTCGACCCGCACCTGCTCGGGCGCTTGGAAGGTGACGGCGCGCATGCGCGCGCAACGCTACCGAACCGTTTAGCCGTTGACGCCGGCCACCTGGAAGCGGCTCTTGCCGCCGCCGGGGCTGGCGGTTTCTTCGATCCGCGCCTCCAGCGCCAGCTCCTTCTCGAAGTCGGCGGCCTCGCCGTGCTGAAAGGAGACGTCCTTGCCCTCGAGCAGCTCGATGAAGATCTCGACGAAGCGCGCATCGAGCTGTTTGCCGGCGACGCGACGAAGCTCGACGATCGCGTCATAGCTGGACATCGGCGTCCGGTAGGAGTCTCGCGCGGTCATCACGTCGTAGGTGTCGGCGACGGAGATGATCCGCGCCAGCTCCGGGATTTCGTCTCCCGCCAAACCGCGCGGATAGCCTTTGCCGTCGATCCGCTCATGATGGGCGAGGATGATCTCCGCCACCGGGCCGTAGCCGTCGAGCGAGGAGACGACGCGGGCGCCCTGCTGCGGGTGGCGCTTGATCAGCATCCAGTCCTCGTCGGTGAGCGGCACGTTGGCCTTGAGGATGCGTTCGGGGAGGATTAACTTGCCGATGTCGTGCAGCAGCGCAGCGATGTGGACGAGCTCCTCCTCGCGGCGCGAGAACCCGGCCCGCTGGGCGATCGCCCGCGAGTATCGGGCGACGGCGGCGCTGTGGCGGGCGGTCATCTGGTCCCGCAGGTCGAGGGTGCGCAGCATCGCGCTCAACATCCCGACCTGGAAGCTCGCAAGCTGTTTCGAGCGCAGCTCCAGCTCCTCCGCCCGCTGCTGGGAGAGCAGAAGCTGGCCAAGCAGGTACTGGAAGGTGACGAGGACGACGCCGAAGAGGGCGATCGAGGCGAGCCCGATCTCGTAGTAGATGTAGGCGACCGCGACCGCCAGCATCGCGCTCGCGAACTCCGAGGGGAGGACCGGCGGCAGTACCCGCAGCTTGGTCGAGAAGGACGAGCGCTCGACGTAGCAGCCATAGCTGGCGATCATCAGGAAGTTAATCGTCAGGGCGAGCTGGAAGAGGGCGAAGACACAGAGGTAGAACCAGGGGTCGGCGGGGGTCAGGCCCAGCGCGGTCACCCCTTCGTGGAAGGCGATGCCTCCGATCAGCGGGAAAAGCGCGTAAGTGAGCACGTTGTCCAGCAGGTAGTGCCATTCGTCGCGCCAGCGCAGCCAGCCGGTGAGGATCGTGGCGACGCCGATCAGCGCTGCAGGGGTGCCGCCGAGGAAGACCATCGCGACGACGAGGGCGAGGAAGCTGCCGGAGATCTTCAGTTTCGACTCGGTCGAGACCGCGGTGAGGTCGCTGAAGACCGAGAAGGCGAGCAGCACGGCGAACAGCGGCAGGTTCCAATTGCAGGCGGGCGCGCGCCAGACGCCGACGGCAGCCGTCAGCAACAAAGCCGCGACCATCGCGGCGATCGCAGCACGGGTGGGACGATTGCTTGCCATTGGTTTCGAGTTTTATGGACCCGGGGAGAGCCCGGCTACTTCTTCAGGGGCGCTTTCCTTTTCCCTGCGAGGGAGAAGAACTTGACGCTTTCGCTATTTGCGAACTCCAAAGTTAGACCGGTAAGTAGACAATCGGCAAGACCTTTAGCCAGATGGCCAAATTCGCCCAGAATCCGACCCGGTGTCCAGAAACGAAGAAGGGCGCCGACTGGGGCGCCCTTCAGAAGCTTGGTGCAGACCTCTTGATGATGGTCTGCGAGAGATCTAGTGACGGAAACCCATGTTTCTTGCCCCTTCCGTAGTCGTTGAAGCCCGCAACGTTGTGCGCTGCATCGTGGAAACGTTCAATTTCTGGGCACTTTGTAGCACAGGTTGGCGGAAAGTTGTGCATCTGCAGGAAAAGTTGTGCAGAAATGCAGTAAGACGGCTGGCCAGTTATGCGTGAGCCACGGCTGACCGACCCCCTCCGCAGACCGCTCTTCCGGCGGCTGGCCATCACCTATGCGATCAACGAGCTCGGCGACTGGATGGGGATCATCGCCCTCTCGCTTCTCGTCTTCGAACGCACCGACAGCGCCCTGGCAACCGCCGCCCTCTTCCTCGGGACCCGCTTCCTGCCCGCCCTCTTCGCCCCGATCCTGGTCGCCCAGGCCGAGCGGCCGCCGCCGCGCTTCGCGTTGCCGGTGATCTACTGCGCCGAGGCGGCGGTCTTCAGCTTCCTGGCGCTGCTGGCCGGCCACTTCTCCCTGGCGGCTGTCATCGCCCTTGCCGCGCTCGACGGTGCCCTTGCCCTCTCCGGCCGGGCGCTGACCCGGGCGGTGGTCGCGAGGGCGCTGGAGCCGACCGGCGAACTGCGCGCGGGCAACGCCGTCCTCAACGTCGCCTTCACCGGTGGCGCCGCGGTCGGACCGGCGCTGGCGGGGCTGACGGTAGCCGGTTTGGGGGTCCAGTCGGCTCTGCTGCTCGATGCCGTCTCCTTCTACGCCGTCGCTTGGATTCTCTTCACCGCCGGGGCGATGCCGCAGGCGGCGCCCGAAGAGGGGCGAATGCGCGACCGGGTGCGGGCCGGGATCGCCTATATCCGCGGCGAGACCGCCCTCCGCCGCATCCTCACCGCCCAGGGAGCGGCCTTCGTCTTCTTCGCCGCCGTCCTCCCGATCGAGGTCGTCTACGCGAAGGAAACGCTGGGCGTGAACGACACCGGTTACGGAGTGCTGCTAGCCAGCTGGGGTGCCGGCATGGTGCTCGGCAGCTTGATCTTCGCCCGCATCCGCGAGACCTCCCTCGCCTACCAGCTCCTCTTCAGCACGCTCGCGGTCGGTGCCGGCTACCTCGGGCTCGCCGCCGCTCCCAACCTGGCGCTCGCCTGCGCGGCCTCGGTCCTCGGCGGCGCCGGCAACGGGATCCAGTGGGTGGCGGCGATCAGCGCAGTCCAGGAGCTGACGGCCGAAGCGATGCAGGCGCGAGTGATGAGCGTGCTCGAGTCGATCGGGGCGGCGATGCCGGGGCTCGGCTTCGCCCTCGGCGGCTTGATCGCGGCCATCGCCTCCCCGCGCTTGACGTTTCTCGTCGCGGGCTCCGGGGTAATCGCCATAGTTGTCGTGATGGCCCCAATGCTTGGCGCCAATTGGCTAGAGCGCGATAAAAACGCTGGTCCATATGCGCTTGACGGTCGGGACGACGTTGTGGTGGAGTTGATCCCGGGGATTGGAACCGGCAGCTCAGAACCGGAGGAGGGACTTTGAAGAAGCCAGGGGCAGTTATCGCGGTTCTCGCTTTTGCAGCGGTCGCGGCGATTGGATTGGTGTCGTGCGGCGGCGGCAGCTCGACCAGCGGGGGCGGCAAAAAGGGCGGCATCCTCAATGCCACTTACAAATCGTTCCCCGATTACATGGACCCCCAGCTTTCCTACACCGCCGAAGGATGGACGGCGATGGGAGAGGTCTACATCCCGCTGCTGACCTACAAGCACGCCTCAGGCGCCGAAGGCAGCGAAGTCGTGCCCGGTCTGGCGAAAGAAATGCCGAAGATCAGCAACGGCGGCAAGACCTACACGCTCTTCCTCCGCAAGGGCCTCAAATACTCCAACGGCGAACCGGTCAAAGCCTCTGACTTCCCCTACGCGGTGGAACGCTGCTTCAAAGTCAACTCCGGCGGCTCGGTCTTCTTCACGAGCATCGTCGGGGCGGAAAAGTTCGCCGAAACCAAGACCGGCGGCATCCCCGGCATCAAGACCAACGACAAGACCGGGGAAATCAAGATCGAACTCGAAAAACCGCGCGGCACCTTCCCCTTCGAGCTGGCGCTGATGTTCACGGCACCCGTCCCACAGGGGACTCCGATGGAAGACCTCTCGGCCAACCCGCCTCCCGCCACCGGGCCCTACATGATCACCAACGTGCAGGGCAAAAACTCCTGGGAATACAAACGCAACCCCTACTGGGCCAAAGCCAACTCGAAAGCGATGCCCGAATACCCGACCGGCAGCATCGACGGGGCCAAGGTGACCGTCGTCCGCAACGACGAAACCCAGGTAAACGACATCGAAACGGGCAAGTTCGACTGGATGCAGAATCCGCCGGGAGCCTCGCGCTACGCGCAGGTCAAGGAAAAGTTCGAGGGCACCCAGTTCAGAGTCGACCCGACGATCAGCACCTACTACTTCTGGATGAACACGACGGTGGCGCCGTTCAACGACGTCAAGGTCCGCCAGGCGGTCAACTACGCGATCGATCCGGCAGCGCTGGAACGGATCTACGCGGGTCAGATCAAAGCGTCGCACCAGATCCTGCCCGAAGGGATGCCGGGGCGCAAAGACTTGGATCTCTACCCGCACAACATGGAAAAAGCCAAGGAAATGCTGAAAGAAGCCCACCCGTCGGACATGAACATCACCGTCTGGACCGACAACGAAAGCCCGAACAAAGAAGCTGGCGAATACTACGAAGGCGTGCTGAAGGAAATGGGCTTCAACACGAAGCTGAAGGTGATCAACGCCGACAACTACTTCACGGTGATCGGCAACCGCTCGACGCCGGATCTCGACACCGGCTGGTCGGACTGGTTCGAGGACTACCCGCACCCGAACGACTTCTTCCAGCCGCTGCTGGCGGGCGAAAGCATCCTCGATACCAACAACGGCAACTTCGCCCAGATCAACGAAGCGCCCCTGAACAAGGAAATCACCAAACTCAGGGAAGAACAGCTCGGTCCCGAACAGGAAGAACGCTACGCGGAACTGGACAAGAAATACATGGAACTGGCGCCATGGGCTCCCTACGGGCAGCGGACGCTGTCCACCTTCGTCTCCAGCGCGATCAACCTCGAAAACGTCATCTCCAACCCGACGTTCTTCCAGTACCTGACCAGCTTTGAATTCAACGAATAGGCCCGGGAGCGTGGCGAGTGAGCCTGGCCCCTGGCGGCTGGCCCTCACTCGCTTCCTGCGCAACCGGGTCGCAGTCGCGTTCCTGGTGCTGTTCTTCCTGATCGTGCTGTTCGTGCTGGCGGCGCCGCTGTGGGCGCCTCACGTCGCCCACACCCGGCCGAATCAGACGCATACGGTCGAAAAACTGCACGTCGGCGGCAAAGTGCGGGAAGTGGTGACGGTCGAAGGCACGCCGATCGGCCCGCAGTGGTTCGAAGCCGGCGGCAAGTTCTTCCTCGGCGCCGACAGCCGCCTTGGCCGTGACGAGATGGTGCGGCTGATGTACGGGGGGCGCATCTCGCTCTTCATCGGCGTCGTCGCGGGCCTGATCACCACCACTCTGGCGGTCATCCTGGGGCTGCTCGCCGGCTACTACCGGGGTTGGGTCGACACCGTGATCGCGCGAACGCTGGATGTGCTCTGGTCGCTGCCCGTTCTTCTCTTCGGGATCGCCCTTGGCGTCTCGCTGGCCATCGGGGGACTGAAGATCGGTCCTCTGGAAATCTCGGGCGGCTCGATCTGGGTGCCGATCTTCGTCATCAGCGTCTTCACGATCCCCTACGTGGCCCGGCCGATCCGCGGCGAGGTCCTTTCCCTCTCGGAGAAAGAGTTCGTCGAAGCCGCGATCGCCCAGGGCGCCGGGCCGCTGCGAGTGATGTTCGCCGAGATCCTCCCCAACCTTGCCTCGACGATCATCGTCTTCTTCACCCTCAACATCGCCAACACGATGCTCTTCGAGGCCGCCCTGTCCTTCCTCGGTGCCGGCGTGCAGCCTCCGAACTCCTCCTGGGGGACGATGATCTCGATCGGGGTCGAACTACTGCAGACGCAGCCGCTGCTGGCGATCGTCCCGGGCGTGATGATCATGCTGACGGTGCTCTCGCTGAACATCGTCGGCGACGGCCTCCGCGACGCGCTTGACCCACGCTCGAAAATCCGCCTCGAGGCCCACACTGGAATGGCCGAGCCCGAAGGGGCGTCGGTCTGATGCTCCGCTTCATCATCAGACGCCTGGTCGGGATGGTCTTCGTCCTTTTCGTCGTCTCGATCCTCGTCTTCGTGATCTTCAACGTGATCCCGAACTCGCCACCCGCCCAGCGCCTGGCGGGAAAGAACGCGACGCCGGTCTTGGTCAAGAGCATCGAAGAAGAATGGGGATTCGACGAATCGCTGCCGGTCCAGTACGTGACGATGGTGAAGAACGTCTTCACCGGCGAACTAACCTCCTACTCACCGCGGATCCCGGTTAACGAACAGATCGAGGAAGGCATCCCGGCGACGTTCTCGCTCAGCATCGGCGCCGGGATCATCTGGCTCAGCTTCGGGCTGATCCTCGGCTACCTGGCGGCGACGCGGGCGGGCGGCTGGCTGGACCGGCGCTGACGGGGATCGCGATCGCCGGGATCTCCATCCCCGTCTTCCTGTTGGCGCCGGTGCTGCTCTACTTCCTCACCTACAAGCTCGAAATCTTCCCCAGCAGCGGCTACGTCGGGTTGACCGAAGACCCGTGGGAATGGTTCAAGCACCTGATCCTGCCCTGGTTCACGCTCGCCGTCCTCTCGATCGGCTTCTACAGCCGGGTCCTGCGCTCGAACATGCTCGACGTGATGAACGAGGACTACGTGCGCACGGCGCGCGCGAAGGGCCTCTCGGAGAGACAGGTGCGAATACGGCACGTCCTCCGGAACTCGATGATCCCGATCATCACCCTGTTCGGGCTC
>JBQCEW010000006.1:0-2884 GCA_051959815.1 Solirubrobacterales bacterium | reverse complement strand
AGTCCGCAGCCATACAAGAGATTGCCGCCCAGATCGAGGAGTCTGAGGCGATCTTTGCTGTCGATTACCGCGGCATCAGCGTCCCCCAGGCGGCAGAGCTGCGCTCGAAACTGCGCGAAGCCGACGCCAGCTTCCGCATCGTCAAAAACCGGCTGACGAAAATCGCCGCCGACCAGGTTGGCGAGGAGCGGCTGCCGGAGCTGCTGCAGGGCCCGACCGCGCTCACCTTCGTCCGCGGCGACACCGCCCAGGCCGCGAAAGCGATCACGACCTTCAACAAAGAGCACGAAGTCCTCACTTACAAGGGGGGCTTCATGGACGCGACTTCGCTCGACGAGGCCGCGTTCAAATCGATCGCCAAACTGCCCGGCCGCGAAGTGCTCAACGGCCAGCTCGCCGGCGTCGTCGCCAGCCCGCTCACGGGCTTGGTCCGCGGCCTCGGCAGCATGATCCAGGGCCTCGCGATCCAGCTCGGCCAGATCGCCGAGAAAGGCTTGGTCAGCGGTGAGGCTCCGGCCGCCGAGGAGCCCAAAGCCGAGGCTCCCGCTGAGGAGCCGAAGGCGGAAGAGACTTCTGAGGAGCCGGAGGCCGAGAAAGCCGAGGATGCTCCCGTAGAGGAGGCACCGACCGAGGCGGCGAGTGGCAACGAGCCGCCGGCGGACCAGGCGGAGGCACCGGAGGAAGAGCCGGAGGCCAAGGAAGACACTTCAGATTCAAACGAGGAAGAGGGGTAGCGACTGATGGCAACCAAAACTTCAACCGAGGACTGGATCGAGGAGCTGAAAAGCATCTCGGTCCTCGAGCTCTCCGAGCGGATCAAAGCGCTCGAGGAGGAGTTCGGCGTCTCCGCGACGGCTGTTGCGGCCGCGGCTCCGGCCGCCGCTGGCGGCGGGGGTGGCGGCGAAGAAGGCGGCGGGGAAGAGTCCTCGACCGTTGACGTCGTCCTCAAAGATGTGGGCGGGCAGAAAGTCCCGGTCATCAAGGTGGTCCGCTCGGCGACCGGTCTTGGCCTGAAAGAGGCGAAGGCGCTCGTCGACGAGGCTCCGAAAGCGATCAAAGAGGGCGTCGAGCGCGACGAGGCCGACAAACTCAAAGCTGAACTTGAGGAGGCCGGGGCCACCGTCGAACTCGCCTAAGAGCTCGACGGGGGTTCCCGATCCCACTCGGGAAGCCAAACTTGCAGGCGCCTGCGGCCGTGTGTTATTTTCCGCGGTCGCGCGTCATTTGAGTGCCCCTGCCCAGATCTGCGCTGTATCCACGTCCCTCTGACCGTCCGAGGAGTCGCCGACTTTGGCACGTTCTAACGCTGCCCCCGTAACCCGTAGGAGCTTTTCCCGCCTAGACAACCCGCTTGAGGTCCCACATCTGATCGACATCCAGCGTCGTTCCTTCGATGAACTGACGGATCCGAAAGCTGGGGGCCTGCGGGAGACCATCAATGACATATCCCCGATTGAGGACTACACGGGGAACCTGCAGATCGTCTTCGGCGATTTCAAATTCGAGGAGCCGCCGCACTCGATCGAGGAGTGCCGTGAGAAGGACATGACCTACTCGCGGCCGTTGACCGCGACGGTTGCCTTCCAGAACAAGGAGACCGGCGAGATCCGCGAGCAGGCTGTCTTCATGGGCGACTTCCCGTGGATGACCGAGCGCGGGACCTTCATCATCAACGGCACCGAGCGCGTCGTCGTCACGCAGCTCGTCCGCTCCCCGGGTGCCTACGTGATGGCGCCGAAGGACCCTGAAAAGCAGGTCTTCATCGCCAACCTGATGCCGGCCCGCGGCTCCTGGCTCGAGCTGGAAATCGACAAAAAAGGCAAAGTCTTCGTCCGCATCGACCGCAAGCGGAAACTGCCGGTGACGGTCCTGCTGCGCGCGATGGGCTACGTCGAGGACCAGCAGCTCCTCGACATGTTCGACAACTCGGTCTACATCCGCCACACGATCGAGGCGGACACCGAAACGACCAAAACCGAAGAGGGCGCCCTGATCGAGCTGTTCAAAAAGCAGCGTCCGGGCGAGCCGCCGTCGGTCGATGCCGCTCGCGCCCTGCTCGAGCAGCTCTTCTTCGACCCGAAGCGCTACGACCTCACCCGGGTCGGCCGCTACAAGCTCAACGCTCGGCTCGATCTCGACATCGACCTCGAGACGCGGGTGCTCACCCACGACGACATCATCGCCCTCGTCAAGGAGCTCACCAGCCTGCCGAAACTGCTCGGCATCCCTGAGGAGATCGACGAGGAGAACCCGATCAAAGACTAGGCCGCGGAGGCGATCACCTACCCGCGCGAGCAGGTCTACGACCACCTCGACGAGTACGAGCACTTCGGCAACCGCCGTCTGCGCACCGTCGGCGAGCTGATCCAGGAGGCCTTCCGGATCGGCCTCTACCGGATGGAGCGCGTCGTCCGCGAGCGCCTCACCACCGAGGACGCCGACGCGATCACGCCGCAGACGATCATCAACATCCGCCCGGTCGTGGCGGCGATGAAGGAGTTCTTCGGCTCCTCGCAGCTTTCGCAGTTCATGGACCAGACCAACTCGCTCGCCGGCCTCACCCACAGGCGGCGGCTCTCGGCGCTGGGCGCCGGCGGTCTGACCCGTGAGCGGGCCCCGATCGAGGTCCGCGACGTGCACCCGACCCACTACGGCCGTATGTGCCCGATCGAGACCCCGGAGGGACCGAACATCGGCCTGATCGGCTCGCTCTCCTCCTACGCGCAGATCTCCGAGCACGGCTTCGTCACCACCCCCTACCGGGTGGTCAAGGACGGCGTGGTCTCGGACGAGATCGTCCACCTCGACGCGACGCAGGAGGAGGACAAGGTCATCGCCCAGGCGAACGCCGAGGTCGATCCGAAGACGCACAAGCTGAAGGGCC
>JBQCEW010000005.1:0-3734 GCA_051959815.1 Solirubrobacterales bacterium | reverse complement strand
TGATTCGGCGACTCCCTCTGACAGCTCAGTAGCCGGCGGGATGGCGGGCGATAAAGGGGCCGCTTGCCGCCGCGCGCGTACTTTTGTGCCAGCGCGGGCCGGTGCCGCTGGTGTTGCCGGCGGTGTCCCAGCGCAACCCGGCGATCACCGCGTAGGCGTGGCCGGCGTTGGTGTAGACGGTGATCCAACGCCCCTTGCCGGCGCTGCCCCAGTTCTCCATCGGCCCTGAAGGAAGCGGGCTGGAGAGAAAGCCGCCGCCGTGGAGGGCGAAGCTGACCGAGCCCGAGCAGTCATAGCCGCTGTCCCACCAGCGGGCATGGCCGCCGCCCCAGATGTAGGGCTTGGTGCGGATCTTGTTGGCGGCGGCGATTACCGCCTTCACCGCGGGGGGCGCGTTGACCGGCGGGATCGCGCGGCCGTTCACCAGCACCGCCTTGCCGGGAGGACCGGTTTCTTCGGTTGGTGCTTCTTCGAGTTCCGGGGTAGTGGAGGCGAAACCCCCTGGAGGGGTCGCCTGAGCGGGACCGGCCATGACCAGCGAGGCCGCTACCAGTGCCAGTACCGCGAGGAAAATACGAAGGGCGGGCGTTTTCCGGGCCGCCCCAAGGGACATCGGCATCTAAGGACTCCTCCTTCGTCGGCCGGCGGGGTTAGCTGACGGGCTGGCGCTGAAGGAGCCTGCGCCCCCACCCGGTGGGTGGGCTCGCCCCAGGAACTTGGTTCCCCCGCTCCCCGGCTCTCTTAGCCAGGGATTAGGCGTTTATGTGCAGATCTTAACCCAACAGAAGGCGAAAGTTTCGTTCCCGGCTACTGGACGACCGGGAGCGGCGTGCCACCGACCGGCGGCGCTTCCGCCGGCGAGGGCGTCGACTGCAGCACCGGCAGCTCCTGCGGGGTCGCGGCGACGATCCCGCGCGCGGCCTGGCGGATCGCCTGCGCGGCGGGCGAGTCGGGCTCCTCGATCGCCAGCGGCGAACCGTTGTCGGAGCGCTCGCGCAGCGGCTCGGAGAGCGGAACCTTGCCCAGCAGCGGCACGTCGAGTTCGTCGGCGAGCTGCTGGCCGCCGCCCTCGCCGAAGATCGTGAAGCGCTCGCCGTCCGGCGTCGTGAAGCCGGACATGTTCTCGATCACGCCGAGGATCTCGAGGTCGAATTTCGCTGCCATCTCGGCGCCGCGCCGCGCCACCGACTGCGCCGCCGGCTGCGGCGTCGTCACGACCACGAACTTCGCCTGCGGCAAGAGCTGCGCCAGCGTCATCGAGACGTCGCCGGTCCCGGGCGGCAGGTCGAGCAGCAGGTACTCGAGCTCGTCCCAGGCGACGTCCTCGAGGAACTGCTGGATCGCCTTGTGCAGCATCGGGCCGCGCCAGACGACGGCAGAGTTCTCCTCGACGAAGAAGCCGATCGACATCACCTTCACGCCGCTGGGCGAGTCCAGCGGCAGGATCTTCCGCTCCGCGTTCACTTCCGGTTTGCGGTTGACGCCGAGCATCCGCGGGATCGAGTAGCCGTAGACGTCGCAGTCGAGGGCCCCGGCGGTGTGGCCTTCGGCGGTCAGTGCCGCGGCAAGGTTGGCGGTCATCGTCGACTTGCCGACCCCGCCCTTGCCGGAGGAGACGCAGATCACGTTCTTCACCTTGGCCAGCGCGCCCTGCGGCAGCTTGCCGCGGCCGAGGGTTTGCTGCAGGCGGCCTTTCTCCTCGTCGGAGAGGACGTCGAAGCCGACCGCGACCTCGGTCACGCCTTTGAGCTGGCTGACCTGCTGGGCGACGGCCTGTTCGAAGTGGGAGCGGATCGGACAGCCCGCGGTGGTCAGCGAGACGACGACCTCGACCCGGCCGCCCTCTTTGACCTCGATCGAGCGGACCATGCCCAGCTCGACGATCGAGCGCCGCAGCTCGGGGTCGATGACGGCGCGTAGCTTCTCGGTGATCTGATCTTTGGTGGGGAGTGGCATTGGCTCGATTCTCGCAAAGCCGCTGGTTCGGCAGCCGGGAGGGGGGAGAGTTTGTCCGCGCCCAGACCTTGGACCTCCGTACGCAAGCGAAGCGAAGGAGGACCTATGTCTGGGACGAGGATTGCCGTGGCGCGGATCGTCGCGTTGGGGACGTTGTTGGCGATGAGCGTGTTGCTGCTGGCGGCGGCGAAGGCGAGCGCCGGGAAGTACCAGGTCGCCCAGTGCGGCTGGTACGTCGGCGCTGATGCGAGCTGGGCCGATACCACCGGCGGGGCCAAGTTCCGCCCCGACGGCTACTGCGTACCTCCCGCGGGGAACGACCCGTTCGACGGCGCCCACCTGAAGAGCTTCACCCGTGACGGGCAGGCGACCGTCTCCGGCACCCGCTTCGCCCGCTGGCGCTGGACCGCGCCTCCCGGTACTGGCATCACCCAGGTGCGCGGGACCTGGTGGCATGTCCTCCACGACGGGATGGAGCAGCGCCTCGGCGCCGTCGGTGCCGACGGCAGCTTCACGCCGATCGCGGTCTCTGGAGCGACCGAAACCGCGCCGAGCGAGTTCAACCGGGGATTCTCCGTGCCGGTCGCCGCATTCGAGGACCGGCTGCTCTGCGCCCGCGGCGAAGACAAGTGGTGCTCGCTCGACCCCGGTTCCTGGTCGGCGCTGCGGGCGCTGACGATCACCGTCGAAGATCCCAGTCCGCCCGCCTCCTGGTTCGTCGGTGGCGAACTGCTCTGGGGCGGCTGGCGCCGCGGGGTGCAGTCGGTCTCGGTCGCCGGTTACGACCCGGGGGCAGGGCTGCGCTTTGCCGAGACGAACCTCGACGGCGCCCGCGTCGGCTTCACCGAGTTCGCCTGCGCCAAGGCTTCGATCGGTGGTGAGTGGAGGGCGACGCAGATGCAGCCGTGCCCGATGGGCGCCAGTGCCGCACACTCCGTCAACACCGCCGGCTTCAGCGACGGTCCTCACACCCTCGTCACCTGCGCCACCGACTTCGCCTCCAACGCCTCCTGTGCGGGGCCGCAGACGGTGTTGATCGACAACAACCCGCCCGCGCATCCCCGGGCGCCCCAGCTTGCGGGCGGCGAAGGCTGGCGCCGGGTCGACGACTTCGACCTCGGCTGGGAAAATCCGGATCAGGGTGTGGCCAGCCCGATCGCCGGTGCCTCCTGGCGGGTCACCGGACCGAATGGTTACGACAGCGGCGTCAAGTTCGCCGCCGGTCGCGATCGCAGGTCGCTCTCCGACCTTGCGGTTCCCGCAGACGGCTCCTACTCGCTGCAGTTGTGGCTGCGAGACGAAGCGGGCAACGAAGCTCCTGCTTCGGCGGTGACGGTGCCGTTGCGGCTCGACGATGTGCGGCCGCAGGTGGCCTTCGCGACCGAGGAGCCGGCAAGCCAGGTCGTGGCCGAAGTCTCCGACGAACATTCCGGTCCCGCCTCAGGACAGCTCTCCTTCCGACGCGTCGACGCGTCCGAGTGGACCGAGCTGCCGACGAAGCTGATCCCTGTCGATGGCGCCGGCAAGGCTCGCCTGATCGCGCCCCTGCCGGAGCTCGGCTTCGGCACCTTCGTCTTTAGAGCCGAAGCCGGCGACGCCGCCGGCAACACCGCGACGACCACGCTGCGCACCGATGGGACGCAGATGGCGATCCGCCGGGTGCCTCCTCCGCCCGTGGCGCAGGCGAAGCCGGCGCCCCCGGCGCCGAAGGCGAAGTCGCGGCTCTTCGCGCGCCTGCGCGGCGGCCACGGTCGCGGCGACTCGCTCACGGTCCCCTT
>JBQCEW010000004.1:0-3153 GCA_051959815.1 Solirubrobacterales bacterium | reverse complement strand
CGACGAGGTGATCCACGAGCTCGACGACTCGGTCCAGCTTCCCTGGCTGGAGGAGCGCGGGATCGACATCTTCCGCGGCGAGGCGCGTTTCGAGGACGAGCGCCGGGTGCGGGTCGGGGACGACGTGCTGGTCGCAAGCCGGGCGGTCGTCGTCGCCAGCGGCAGCAAGGCAGCGATGCCGCCGATCCCGGGGCTCGACACGGTCCAGGCCTGGAACAACCGGGACGCGACCACGGCGAAGCACGTGCCGGAGAGCATGGTCGTCCTCGGCGGTGGCCCGGTCGGCAGCGAGCTGGCGCAGGCGTGGGCGAGCATGGGCGCGCAGGTGACCCTGATCGAGGGCGGCGAGCACCTGCTCTCCCGCGAGGAAGCCTTCGCGGGGGAAGAAGTGGCCGCCTCCCTGCGCGAGCACTTCGGCGTCGACGTGCGGACCGGGACGAAAGTCGAAGCGGTGGAGGCCGGCGGCGCCGGCGTGGTGGCGAAGCTCAGCGACGGCGGCAGCGTCGAGGCGGCCGAGATCCTGATCGCCGTCGGCCGCGTCCCCAACACCCGCGAGCTGGATTTCGGCGCCGCCGGCATCGAGCCCGACGAACACGGCTTCCTCGCGGTGGACGACCGGATGTGCGTCGGCGGCAGCGACTGGCTCTACGCGATCGGCGATGTCAACGGTCGCGCCCTCTTCACCCACATGGGCAAGTACCACGCCTGGATCGCCGCCGAGAACCTGCTCGGCCGGCCAGTCGAGGCGATCGCCGAAGGGCTGGGGGCGCCGCGCGTCACCTTCACCGACCCCCAGGTGGCAGCCGCAGGAAAGACGCTGGCGCAGGCGCGGGAAGCGGGCATTGACGCTCGCGCTGTCGACGTCCCCACCGACGGAACGCCCGGCGCCAGCTTCCAGGGCAAGGAAACCGGCGGCACCTCCCGCCTCATCGTCGACCAGACGAAGGAAACCATCGTCGGCGCCACCTTCACCGGCTTCGAGACCGCCGACTTCCTGCAAGCAGCGACCTTCGCCATCGTCGCCGAGATCCCAATCTCCAAACTAAGGCACGCAGTCGCCCCCTACCCGTCCCGCAGCGAGATCTGGCTCAAGCTGCTGGAGAAGTACGAAGAACCGGAGACGACGGGCTGAATGACGAGGTCCAGGCGTCGCTAGGCAAGGACGCAGGGAGCCGGAATAGCAGCGCTATTTCGGCGACTGAGGACGCCGCATAGCGGCGCCTGGGGCCGTCATTCAGACCGTCGACCGGGACTTCAGGTCTTCCAGCAAATCCTGCGGGAACCCCGCGACCTGGTCGAGGTCATCAAGCGACTGAAAGCCGCCGAGGCGCTCGCGGTGGGCAAGCAGGCGGGTCGCCTGGGTGACCGAGAGGTTCTGCTCGCGGAGCTGCTCGAAGGTGACGGTGTTGAGGTTGATCTGGCCACCGCCGGCCTGGCCGGCGCCACCTGGCCCGGCAAGGCCTTCCGGCGCTTCCGCCGGTCGAGCGGCCGGGTCGGGGACCGAGTAGCTCGGCGGCGGCGCTGCCGGCGTAGGCGGCGGGGTTGGCTGCTCGGGTGCCGGCGTGGGCGTGGGCGACTGGAACGACTCCGCCGGGGGCGGCGGGGTCGAGGGGAAGGGCTCGGCGGAAGCGGGCGGTGGCGTCGGCGGCCCTTCGCTCTGCTGCGGCGGCGGTTGCAAAGGCGGCTCGGGCTGCGCCGGGGTAGGCGGCAGCGTCGGTTCCGCCTGGAAGGACTGCGTCTCGGACGGCGCGGGCGCGGGTGGCGCGAAGGACTGCTGCGGTTCGGGCGCCGGAGGCGGCGAAGGCGCCTGACCCCCTCCCCCCTGCATCGACTGCAGGGCGGCCTGCTCGGCCTCGACGGCGCGGCGCTCGGCCTCGCGGGCGCGCTCTTCGGCTTCGGCGACGCTGCGGCGCATCTCCTCGAGGCGACGGTCACGGGCTTCCTCTTCGGCCCGCCGTTCCTCTAGACGTTTCGCCTCGGCGGCGCGTTCTTCGGCGGCTTTGGTTCGCTCCTCGATCTGGCGCAGGCGCTCTTCGGCTTCTTTCATCTCGCGCTCGCGCGCCGCCCGTGCTTCCTCAAGTTTCTGCTCGGCCGTCCGCAGGTCCGCGGGCGGCGAGGGCACAGCCTGGGGCGCGGTCGCCTGCGCATCCTGGATCGGCTGCGGCCCCCCGGCGGGGGGCGGCACCGAGCCGTGCTCCTGTAGTCGTTCGGCCTCGGCGAGACGCCGCTCGGCCTCGGCGCCGATCCGCTGCTGCTCGGAGCGGACTTCGGCGACCTTCTCGCGCACCCGCTGTTCGGCGGCGGCGGGGTCGTAGTCGCCGGGCGCGGGAATGCCGCCGGGGACCGGAGGCGGCGGCACCGAGGGCACCGCCGCGAGCTCGCCGGTCGGCGGCTGCGCGGTAGTCGCCTCCTCCCAGGGCGGGAGCTGTCCCGAGGCCGGCGGCGCCTGCCCGCCGGCCTGCGCTTCGGCGAGGGCGCGTTCGTTGGCGGCGCGGGCCTCGGCCAGTCGCTGTTCGGCCAGCGCCGCTTCGCGCTTCTTCTTGCCACCGAGCTTGATGCCGAAAAGGCTCATCTCGGTGAAGCCGCCCTGCTTCGCGGGCTGAGGTTCCGACGCGGCCGCAGGCGTGGGCGCCGCTCCCGGCGCGCCCACAGCAGCGGGCGGCACGAGCTGGCCCTTCTTCTGCGCCTGGCGCCGCACCCGCTCTTCCTTACGCCGCTGCAGCTCGGCTTTGCGCGCCTCGCGCATCTGCGCCCGTTTCGCGCGCTGTTCTTCGCGCTGGCGGCGCTTGCGGTCCTTGGACGACTCGTTGGCCGGCGCGGGGGCCACGCCGGGAACCGGCGGCGGGGTCGAGGCGCCGGGCGGCGGCACCGACTGGCCGGGGGGCGGAGTGGGCTGACCCGGGGGCGGAGCGGCGGCGGCCACCGGGGCCATCTCTGCGGTCTGGGCAGGAGCAGCGGGGGGCGAAGCGGGCACGGGCTGCGGTCCGGTGGGAGGAGCTGCAGCCGCCTGCGGAGCGGCGGGGGGCGGCGTCGCGGCGGTCGGTTGCGCCGCGGCCTGCGCCTTCTTCGCCTGCTTATCCTTCGCTCGCCGCTGCGTGATCCGGACGATCAGCAGCAGGAGCAGGATCGCGGCCAGCAGCGCCGCGACGAAGT
>JBQCEW010000003.1:0-2684 GCA_051959815.1 Solirubrobacterales bacterium | reverse complement strand
CTTTGCGCGGCGTCTCACCGGTGACGGTGCCGCACGGAGGCAGGGGTACTTTGGTGAGCGCGAAGCGGGTGATTTCGGCCCCATCAGGGGAGACGGTGAATTCCACCGTCCCGCCGGTCGCGGCGGTGCCGGTATAGGTGGCGGGAAAGAGAACGTTGGAAGCGGACGCCGCTGCGGCTGGCACCGCCGAGGCGATGGCTAAAAAGGCGAATAGGGCAGCGGTTCGTCTCATCACATTGGGTCCTGTCGCACCTATTGTGCCGCCAGCAGCCACCACCAGCTCGGCTGCCCCCCTTCGTGGGTCTCCACCTCGACGCCGTCGGGGACGTGGACTTCGATCTCCTCCAGCGGGATCGGGGCCCCCTCGCCGGCGATGACCGTGAGGATCTCAGCGCCGTCGGCGAGGCGCTGCAGGGTCTTGTCCAGGGTCGATCCCGCCCCGCCCCAGGCGACGATCTCGCCGTTGACGAAGCCAACCGCATCGCCCTTCTTGAACCGCCCCTGCGCATCGTCGCGGGCGGCCGGGGCGATGCCGCCGATCTCGACATCCTCGATCGCCACCCCGAGGCGCTCCGCGTTCTCCTCCAGCGAGGCGTCCGGGTCGAGCTCGACCAGCGCCAGCAGGCTCGCCTGCTGCGATGTCGCCGGCACCACCCGCGCCGGCTTCTCGGAGAGCTCACAGGCGCGCTCGGCGGCCATGATCACGTTCGAGGAGCTGGGCAGGACGAGGATCTCGTCGCTGGGGACGCTGTGGATACCGGCGAGCAGCTCGTAGGTGGAGGGATTGCGCGTCTCACCGCCGGGGACGACGTGGGCGCCGAGCGCGCCGAAGAGGCGCTGCCGCCCGTCGCGGGCGGCGCCCGCGACGACGCCGGTGCGGCCCGCGGCGCCGAGGCGGGCGTCGCGTTCGGCCATCTGCTCGCGCATGTCGGCGACGTCGAGGTTGGTCACCTCTCCCACGCCGTCGAAGACCGCGACCGCGGCCTCCGGCTCGTCGGTGTGGACGTGGACCTTGAGGGTGACGTCGTCGCCGACGACGAGGACCGAGTCGCCGAGCCCCTCCAGGCGCGGCAGGAACGCCCGGTCCTGCAAGCCCTTGCCGGAGACGATGAAGTTGGTGCAGTAGCGGTAGCGGCTGTCCTCGTGGTGGGGCAGGCTGCGGCGCGGCGCCTCGTGGTGCTGGACCTCGGGCAGCTCCGCCCCGTCGCCGCGCAGGCCGGCGACGACGCCGGCGAGGATGAGGACGAGGCCGTGGCCGCCGGCGTCGACGACGCCGGACTCGCGTAGCACCTCGAGTTGCTCGGGCGTGCGGGCGACGGCGCGCTCGCCGTCTTCGATCGCTTTCTCCAGCACCTGGGCGAGGACCGCGTCCTGCTCCTCTTCGGTTGCGTCAGGGCCGAGCCGCTGCTTGTCCCGCTCCAGGCGGGCGAGCTGACGGGAGAGCGAGTGGGCCATCTCGCGGAAGACGGTCAGCATCGTCCCCTCGGCCGGATCGCGGACCGAGTCATAGGCGGCGTCAGCGGCGCGGGCAAAGGCGGCGGCGGCGAGGGTCGGGTCGATCAGCTCGCCGGGACGACTGGCCAGCTCCTCGGCGGCGCCGCGAACGATCTGGCTGAGGATCACGCCCGAGTTGCCGCGGGCGCCCATCAGCGCCGCTCGCGCCAGCGCCTGAACCAGCTCGGTGCGGCCGACCTCGTCGACCGACTGGCCATCGAGGCGGTCGAGCTCTTCCATCACCGCGCGCAGCGTCATCGCCATGTTGTCGCCGGTGTCGCCGTCGGCGACCGGGAAGACGTTGAGGTCGTTGACCTCCTGGCGACGCGCCTCCAGCGAGGCGTAAGCAGACTTGATGACCCGCCGGAAGCGGGCGATCTGGGGTTCGGGCATCTGGCGAAGAATCTATTCCTCAGCCGCGACGTGAGCGTCTTCACACACCCCGCCTGCAGCATTGGTACGGTGGCCGGGCCTAATGCGTCGCTTCGCCAGTTGGACTACCAGTCACCGCAGGATCGTCATCGTCGGCTGGATCGTCGCCCTAGTTGCAATGGGGATGATCGCCAAGTCGGCGGGCTCCGACTTCTCGGAAGAATTCAGCCTGCCCAGCTCCGACTCCAAGGACGCTCTCGACTTGCTCGAAAACCGCTTCCCCGCCCAGGCGGGCGACACGGTGCAGATCGTCTACAAAGCCGAATCCGGGGTCGAGTCGCCGGCGGTGAAGCAGAAGATGGAAGGCGTCTTCGCCAAGGTCGAGGCGCTGCCGCATGTGAGCGAAGTCTCCAGCCCCTACGAAAAGGGCGGCGCCGGCTCGGTCAGCGACGACGGCAAGATCGCCTACGCGACCGCCCAGTTCAACGTCACCACCGACAAGCTGAACGACGGCGAAGTCAAGAAGATCATGGACACCGCCCAGGCGGCGGGTGGCGACGGCCTCCAGGTCGAGCTCGGCGGCTCCCCGGTCGAGGAAGTCCGGGGCGAAGAAGAAGGGGAAAACTCCTCGGAGGGGGTCGGGATCCTCGCGGCAATCGTCGTGCTGCTGATCAGCTTCGGCTCGGTCGTGGCAATGGGGCTGCCGCTCCTCACCGCGCTGTTCGCGCTCGGCGTCGGGGTCAGCGCGATCACGCTCTTCACCCACGTCTTCCACACCGCCGAATTCGCGCCGCAGCTGGCGTTCATGATCGGGCTCG
>JBQCEW010000002.1:0-6009 GCA_051959815.1 Solirubrobacterales bacterium | reverse complement strand
TGGCCTTCAGCTCCGGCACCCGCTCCCGTGCCGCAGTCAGCGCCGCGGCGATCTCCTTGGCGCCTTTGAAGGGGCTGATCAGGGCGCCGACCCGGGGCTCCCGCTCGGCCGGCGGCACGTCAATCCCAAAGGCGGAGAAATCGAGCCCGTTCGGGATCCAGCTCGTCCGTTCCCCCTCGCCGATTTCGATCGCGACGTCTTCGAGCCAGTGGGCGATGACGATCTTGTGCAGCGGCAATCGCCAGGTCGCGAGGACCTCCTCCTGGTCGCTCCAGGGTTCGAGGTGCTGAATCAGGTAGAAGCCGCGCGGTCGTCCCTCACCCTTCGTGGCGGCGGCAACGAGGTCCGCCGTCTGCCAAGCGGTGGCGATGATCGCATCGCCAGGCGGCAGCCGGTCGGGCAGTGGGCACTCGACCACGGGGAGCTCGACCCGCTGGTCGATCTCGAACCAGGGCGCGATCTCCTCGCGGCGACGGCGGTAACGGGCGACCCAGCGGCGGGCACGCCACCGCTCCCGCAAGCCGCTCGGCGGCCGGCTGCGCCAAGGGTGGACGAGCGCTACCTCGTGGCCGCGCTCGACCAGGCGGTTGGCGTACTCGTAGACGACCTTGAAGCCGCCGACGGGCTGTGCGCTGCGGGCCGGGAGGACGAAGACGATTCGCATGTCGGCAGCCAAGCAGATTGCGCGGCCGTCAGCGCCGCCGGACCGCTCTAAGCTTGCAGGCGTGCAACTGCCCTTCCCGAGCGGCCGCCTGGCGCCCGCCGACGGCTCCGTGCCGCCGTTCACCTCCACCCTCACCACCGCCCTGCCGCTGACGGTCGCGCTCGGCGCTCTGCTGGGCGTGCTCCTGGTCGCCAAACCGATCGCCATCGTCGGCTTGATCGCCCTCGTGCTCGCCGGCCTCGGCATTGTGCTGGCGCTTACCCGCCCCGCCCTCGCCTTCGGCGGCTTCGTCCTCCTCCTCGGCCTCGTCCCCACCTACGCCGCCCCCCAGGCCGGACCGATCCTCCTCTACCCCGCCGCGCTCGGCGGCTGGGGTATCGCAATCGCCCTGATGTGGCGCAACTACATCGTCAAAGGCCACCTGCTGCGCTGGAACTACGTCGACCTCGCCGCCGTCGCCTTCTTCGCCTTGATGTTCGTCTCGCTCAGCTTCTCGCCGCGCACCGTACTCACCGACTACGCCCACGAAGCCTTCCTCTGGATCGGTCCCTACTTCGCCGCCCGCTGCCTCCTCGCCGACGTCGAGTC
This sequence comes from Solirubrobacterales bacterium, assembly GCA_051959815.1. Taxonomy (GTDB): domain Bacteria; phylum Actinomycetota; class Thermoleophilia; order Solirubrobacterales; family 70-9; genus VAYN01. The sequence goes on along the minus strand of JBQCEW010000002.1, from coordinate 4,757 downwards.
GCCGACCAAGGTCGTCGCCGTCTCCTTCGGCATCGTCACCGCGATCCTCGCCCCGATCGCGATCGCCGAAACGCTCGGCAGCTCCAACCCCTTCTTCAACTTCAACTACAACTCGGCCGAATTCACCATCTGGGCCAGCCAGCTCGACCGCTTCGGCTCGGTCCGCGCCGTCACCTCCTGGGGGCACCCGATCGTCTTCTCGATCTTCCTCTCGGCCTCGGCGCTGCTCTCCTTCGCGATGGCGATCTCCAGCAAGGAGGCCAAGGGCCGCATCGTCTGGTACGGGCTCGCGATACTCGCCACCGGGACGATGGCGCTGACGCTCTCGCGCACCGGCTGGGTGATGATCGCGGTCGGCGTCGTCCTCTTGGCCATGACGACCAGCGGTGTCGCCCGCGGCCGCCTCTTCGCCCTGATCGGGGTGGCCGTGATCGTGATCCTGCTGATGTCGATCGTGCTGCCCAACCAGCTCTCGGTCCTGCCGGGCTTCGGCCACGCCAACGAATCGCACTACCAGACCAGCGCCCTCTACCGCGAAGCCCTGCTGCACCGGGCGCTCGAACCGGGCGTCCTCCACCTCTGGGGCAATACCCACAACCTCGTCACCCCCCACGTGGGCTACGACAAAGCCACCGACAACGCCTACATCATCCTCGCCGACACCTGGGGGCTGATCCCGACCTTCGCGCTGTTCACCGTCGCCGCCTCGATGCTGGTGGTCCTGGTTCGCTCCTACGGCCAGTTCGAGCAGGAACCGATCGCGATCCTCCCGATCGTCGCCTTCACCTCCCTGGTCGGGATCTTCTTCGTCGCTCTGATCACCCAGCTGCCGGTGCTGATCTGGACGCTGGTCGGCGCCGGCGGCGTCGGCGCCGAACGCGCGGCCGTGGCGCGCGCGACGCGCGTGCGGCGGGTGCGACGAAGCAGTGCTCAGCCGCGGCTGAGCGCGCCCGATTTGCGGTAGTAGGCGTATTTATTGCGGCTGGCCGCGGTCATCGTCGCGACCAGGCCGAGGGGCCGGTTGCCGGTCAGCTCGAGCTGCTCGACGAAGCCCTGCGCGCCTTCGCGCGTGGTTTTGCCAAGGCCGCCGACGGCGAGGCTGCCGGAGACCAGCGGCACCAATGCCATCGCGTCGCCGAAGACGCCGATCGCGGGACTGTCGACGACGACGACGTCGAAGCGCTCGCCCAGCGTCGCCAGGACTTCGCGCATCCGCTCGCTCTCGAGCAGCTCCGAGGGGTTGGGCGCGATCGCCCCGCTGGGCAGCACCGTCAGGCTCCGGTCCCCTTCGGGCCCGCCCCGCGAGACGGGAACCTCGATCAGGGCCTGGTCGAGGTCGGCGCCGGCGAGGACACCGGCCAGCCCTTCGCTGCGGCGCCCCTGCGCACCGCCGAAAGAGCTCTCCTTGCGCAGGTCGGCCTCGACGAGGACGACATCGTCGCCCAGCTCCGCCATCGCCCCGGCGAGCCCGCGGGCCACGGTCGACTTGCCGTCGTTGGGCTCGGGGCTGGTAATCAAGAGCGAGTCGAGGTCGCGGTTGACGACGTTGAGGTAGCGCAGGTTGGTGCGCAGGGTGCGGAAGGTCTCGGCCTCGGGCGCCTGCAACATCGCTTCGGTGCTGGCGTTTTCGAAGGCCTTGCTCTTGGGAATGCGGGCGATGATCGGCAGGCCGAACAGCTCTTCCAGCTCCTCGATGCTGCGGATGCGGCGGTCGAGCCGCTCGATCAGGGCGGCCAGGGCGAGGCCGAGGACAAGCCCGAGGATGATGCCGAGGATGACGTTGCGCTTGGTCTTCGGCTTCGAGGGGCTCGACGGTGGCGACGCTTCCTGGACGAGCGAGGTTTCGCCCGTCTGCAGGGCTTCTTCGATTTCGAGCTGGTCGAGGTGTTCTTTCAGCAGGCTCGCCTTCGGGCTCGCCGCTTCTTCGGCCGAGAGGCCTTCGAGCTTCTTTTCCAGCAAAGCGATCTTCGCTTTCACCTTGGCCTGGTTGGATTTCTGCTGGAAGTTGATCGTCGCCCGGGCGTAGGCGTTGGCGATTTTCGCCGCCTGGTCGGGCGATTCGTTGGTGACCGAGATCGTGGTGATGTTGGCGTTTTCGTTCGCCGAGGCGACTTCGACGCTGCCGGCCACTTCGCTGTAGCCGACGCCGAGTTCTTCCGCCGCTTTGGCGCCGACGACCGGCAGGCCCGCCAATTCGACCAGGGTCGCGTTGCGGCGTTCGGCTTCGCTCAGGCCCGCCTGTTCTTCGCCTTCGAACAGCAGGGTCGCCGAGGCGGTGTATTCCTTCGTCTGCGCGGACGAGTAGAGGAACGCGACCAGCGGCACCGTGATCAGCGCCGCCAGGATCACGAACTTACGACGCCGCAGCACGCGCAGCGTGTACTCGAGCGCCCCGTCGTTGGTCCTCATTCGTCCCTCATTCAACAGATCGGTCGGGATGCCTTCGCCTACCCCGGTTCCTTGCGCGGAACCAGCACCAGGCGTTTGAACTCGGCGACGAGGACTCCGTCCTGGTTGAGGACGCGGGTGTGGACCTTGACGACGCCGCGGTCGAGCTTCGATTTCGACGGCTTCACGTCCAGCACCTCGGTCTCGCAGAAGAGCGTGTCGCCGTGGAAGACCGGGTTCGGGTGGCTGAGCTCTTCGGTCGCCAGGTTGGCGATCGCCTTGCCGGATATATCGGAGACCGACATGCCGAGGGCGAGCGAGTAGACCAGCGGCCCGACGACGACGTTGCGGCCCTGCTGCGAGCCAGCGGCGTAGACGTCGTTGAGGTGCAGCGGGTGGTGGTTCATCGTGATCAGGCAGAAAAGGTGGTCGTCCGCCTCGGTCACGGTCTTGGCCGGCCAGTGTTTGTAGACCGCGCCGACCTCGAACTCCTCGAGGTAGCGCCCGTAGCTGTGCGCCCCGGTCGCCTCGCGCTCAGCCTGGTCGGTGGTCAACTCGTACTTCTGATCGCTCATCGGTGGGTCTTGTCTCCTTTGGTTGGCGGCGGCGGGATGCTAGCGGCGCTCAGGCCGCAGGCGCCGGTACGCCTTTTTCAGTTTCGGCCGCAGAGCCGTGCGATATGAGCGCCGCAAGGCGCCGGTCACGCTGGCTGGATACCCGATCGCCTTGACGTGGGAGCGCTTGCCGGTGGCGAACTTCGCCTTCCATTCGCTCTCCTCGCCGAGCAGCTCGTGCGCCTGCAGGCCGTCCTCGAAGCAGCGCTCGATGATCGAGAGCCGCATCACCAGGCCCGGCGCCAGCTTGCGGAAGCGTTCGTCGAAGCCGGTCTTCAGCAGGTAGAGGCGGCCGCGGTGCAGCAGGGTGAAGTCGAAGGCGGCGACCTCGCCGTCGAGGACGATCCGGCTCAGCCGCAGCTCGTCGCGGGCGGCAAAGGACTCGGCAATGACCCGGTAGAAGGTCTCGGTCTCGGGGTTGGAGGTGATCGCGGTCCCGGCCTCGCCCTTCCAGCCGCTCGCCTCGACCGCGAAGCCGTCGGCGAGCTCGCGTTCGAGGTCGGCCGGCGGCTCGACGATCGAGAGCTCGGCCTCGTGGTCGCGGCCCATTTTGCGGCGGAAGCGCTCCAGCGGCGCCCCCCAGCGCTTCTTGCTCTCTGCCCGCCAGGCGTCGAAGTCGCCGCTGGTGTCGACGATCGGCGAGGCGTAGGCGTCCTCGACGCTCCAGCGCATCCCGTTCGCCGACCCGACCGCCTCCACGCAGGGGTCGCCGAGCGGCAGCGAGGGCAGCTCCAGCCGCGAAGCACCCTCGGCGCCGGCCGCGGCCAGCAGCGCCGCCTCGGCCTCGGCGTCCGCCGCCAGCGGCCGGAAGACCGGCGAGTGGCCGTTGGCCATCGCCCGCAGCTCCTTACCCTCGCGGTAGAGGGGCAGGACGCCGACCAGGCGCCCGTCGCGCCGCGCCGCGCAGACCCGCAGCTCGCCGGAGCCGCCGAAGGCCTCCCACCAGGCCGTGTACCAGCAGTGCTCGTCGAAGGGCCGCGCGTCGGCGGGAAGCAGCGCATCCCACTCGCCGCCCAGGGCGGCGAGCTCAGACGGCTCGGTCAGCCACTCGGCGGCGGTGCCCGCCACGGACTAGATCTTGTGGCGCTGCAGCAGCTTTTTGCCGATCACCATGCGCTGGATCTCCGAGGTCCCCTCGCCGATCAGCAGCAGCGGCGCGTCGCGGTAGAGCCGCTCGATCTCGTACTCCTTCGAGTAGCCGTAGCCGCCGTGGATGCGGAAGCTTTCTTCGACGCAGAACTTGCCGGTCTCCGAGGCGAGGAGCTTGGCCATCCCGGCCTCGAGGTCGGAGCGCTCGCCGGCGTCCTTCATCCGCGCCGCTTTGCGGGTGACGAGGCGGGCGGCCTCGAGCTGGGTCGCCATGTCGGCGAGCTTGAACTGGATCGCCTGGTGCTTGGCGATCTCCTTGCCGAAGGTTTTCCGTTCCTGGCTGTAGCGGAGGGCCAGCTCCAGAGCGCGCTGGCCGATGCCGACGCCGCGGGCGGCGACGTTGACGCGGCCAACCTCGAGCGCGTCCATCATCTGCACGAAGCCCTGGCCGACTCCCGCGTCCTCGCCGCCGAGGATGCGATCCGGGGAGCACTTGTAGCCGTCGTAGACGAGCTCGGTGGACTCGACGCCCTTGTAGCCCATCTTCTTGATTTTGGGTGGGACGTTGAGGCCCTTGAAGTCGCCCTCTCCCGTTTCCTTCCAGGCCTCCTTCTCGGTGATGAAGCAGGTCATCCCCTTGTACGGCGGGTCGGCCTTGGTGTCGGT
>JBQCEW010000001.1:0-2539 GCA_051959815.1 Solirubrobacterales bacterium | reverse complement strand
CGCCGATCGCATAACGGTCCTGCGGCGCGGAAAAAAGGTCGACACCGTCCCGCGGCAGGGCGCGACGGAGAAGGGCCTCGCGAAGATGATGGTCGGCCGCGAAGTGCTCCTCCGCGTGGAAAAGTCCCCAGCCGCGCCCGGCGAGCCGCTCCTGGCGATCGAGGACTTGCATGTGCTCAGCGAGCTCGGCCTTGGCGCGGTCAACGGGGTCTCATTCGACGTGCGACGCGGGGAGATCGTCGGCCTGGCCGGCGTCGACGGAAACGGCCAGAGCGAGCTGGTCGAGGCTCTGAGCGGCCTTCGGAAGGTCGAGGCAGGAACCGTTCGACTGGAGGGGCGCGACGTGACGGGGGCGTCGGCGCACACGGTGCTAGACGCCGGCCTCGGGCACATACCAGAGGACCGGCAGCGGCGGGGACTGGTGCTCAACTTCTCGCTGGCCGAGAATCTCGCCCTGCACGACTACGACAAGGAGCCGAACTCTCGCTTCGGCTGGCTCTGGCCCCGGCGGCTTGTGCGTCGAGCGCGTGCCATTCTGCAGCAGTTCGACGTTCGCGGCGGTGGTCCGCAGACGCTTGCCTCGGCCCTCTCGGGCGGCAACCAGCAGAAGGTCGTCGTCGGGCGTGAGATCGCCCGCGATCCGCGGGTGCTGCTCGCGGCGCAGCCGACGCGCGGGCTTGACGTCGGGGCGATCGAATTCGTGCACCGTCGGCTGATCGAGGCCCGCGATGCGGGTGCTGCCGTGTTGCTCGTCTCGCTCGAGCTCGACGAGATCCTGTCGCTGTCTGACCGGATCCTCGTCGTCTATGAAGGGAAGATCGTGGGCGAATACCAGCCCGGCGTCAGCGAGGAGGCGCTGGGTCTCGCGATGACCGGCGGCACCAAGGAGGCGGCAGCATGAGGCGTCGCTCGCGATTCCGCCCAGAAGGGGAGGCTACGGCATGACCGAGCGCGTCGGGCCGCCGCCGCCGGCGTCTTCGCCGGAGGCGGGGCCGCCGAGCGTCGCCGAGCGCCTCGCCTTCTACCAGCGTGCCGGCGGGATCGTTGCGCCGCTGATGACCGCCCTCCTCGCGTTCGTGATCGGCGGTCTCGTTATCTTCGTGACGACGGGGAACAACCCGCTCTCGACCTACCGCGCCATCTTCGACGGTACGGGGCTGAACTGGTTCCTCCACGTCGGCTCGCACCAGATCGGAGTCCCGTTCTCGAACTCGAAGGTCTGGTTCCCGTGGGACACCGGCTCGGTGGCGGCGCTGAACCTGCAGCAGACGCTGCTCATCGTCACGCCGTTGATCCTGACGGGGATCGCGGTTGCGTTCGCCTTCCGCTGCGGCCTCTTCAACATCGGCGGCAGCGGTCAGTACACGGCCGGAGCCCTCGTGGGCGTCCAGTTCGGCGTCTGGTTCGCCGGGATGCCGAAGCCGCTCCACATCCTGCTCGTCATGGTGGCTGCGACGCTGGCCGGAGCATTTTGGGCGGGCATCGCCGGGTTCCTCAAGGCGACCGTCGGCGCCCACGAGGTGATCACGACGATCATGCTCAACTGGATCGCGCTCTGGGTCGGCAGCTACCTCGTCGGATTCAACGGGCCGATGCAGGATCCGCGCGCGATCTCGGCGCCGGTGACGAGGCCGATCGCCGAAAGCGCGAAGCTACCCGTGTTCTGGGGCAATCCGGCCCTGCAGGGTCTGCACATCGGCTTCTTCATCGCGATCGGCGCCCTCATCGTCTACTGGATCATTCTGAAGCGGACGACGCTCGGCTATGAGGTGCGCGCCGTCGGCTTCAACCCAGAGGCCGCGCGCTACGGCGGCATCAGCGTTCGCAAGAGTTACTTCCTGGCGATGGCGATCTCCGGCGCCTTCGCCGGCCTCGCCGGCGCGATCGACATCCTCGGCTGGGAGTTCAATCTCGACCTGACGGTCGTCCAGACCGTGCAGATCGGCTTCATCGGGATCGCCGTGGCCTTGCTCGGGCGCAACACCCCGATCGGGATCTTCCTCGCCGCGCTCCTCTTCGGAGCCTTGTTGACCGGCACCTCGACCCGCAACCTCGACCCATCGATCTTCAAGCCTGAGCTCGCCGGAAACCTGACTCGGATCATTCAGGGCCTGGTCGTCCTGTTCGTCGGAGCCGACCTGCTGATCGTCTACTTCTGGGCCACGATTCGTAAGCCGTTCCTGAAACTGCGGCGCAGGCCCGCAGTGGAGCCGGAACCGCAGTCGTGAGCGTCCGGGCGGGGGCGGAGAGGTTTTACCGCGGCCGCACCTCGTGGGACCGGTTGGTCGCGCCGCGCTCGATCGGGATCGCCGGGATCTTCCTCGCGATCCTCGCGGCCTGGGTCGCCTTGCCGCCGGTGACCGTGCGGTCGGTCCTCCTCCCGGTCCTGCTCGCGATCCTCGCCATTGCGGCCGGCATCTGGGCCTTTACCCGCGGCGAGCGGCGAGTGGGGGGCGGCGCGGTCGTTGGGGCGCTCGTCGCAGTCGGCTGCGCGCTTCTCGCTACGCATTCGCAGGCGGGGAACTTGGCGGGGGTCTTC